>JAUILJ010000510.1 GCA_030433055.1 Polyangia bacterium | reverse complement strand
GTCCACCCGCGCAAGCCCCGAGGGCTCGCACGGCCAAGCACGCTGAGCTGCTCCGTCAGTCAGCAACCGAGCCCGAGCACCGCTCCTCACCCCCCCGCCCTTGAACGATCGTCGCGGACGGAAGCCAAGAGCGGCGCCCCGGCGGGCCGGATCCAGCTAGCAACTGGCTGCGCGAGCGCTTCTGGTGTTTGCAACGCTGCGCGCTACTGCTATCGCCCTCTGCAGAGAGCCATGAACAAATCGCTATTGCTTTGCTTGGTGCTCTGCGCGGGTTGCGCGGACCTCACCGCTCCTCAGATCGATTCGAACGACCGGCCCAGACCGCAGACGGTCAAGGCTGCGGCTCCGGCGCCCGCCCCTGCGCCTCAGCCAGCGCCCACTCCCGAGCCGGAGGCTGAGGAGAAGATCACCGCCTCCCACATCCTGATCGCCTACAAGGGCGCCCAGCGCGCCAACCCCAAGGTCACCCGGACCAAGGCGCAGGCCAAGGCGGAAGCTGAGAAGATCGCCAAGGAGGCAGCCAAGCCCGGCGCCGATTTCGCGGAGCTGGCCAAGAAGCACAGTGATGGTCCTTCCGGACCCCGTGGTGGCGACCTAGGCGCCTTCGGCAAGGGCCAGATGGTCAAGCCCTTCGCAGACGCCGCGTTCGCGCTGAAGCCTGGCGAGGTGACCAGCGCGCCCGTGGAGACGGGCTTCGGCTTCCACGTGATCAAGCGCGTCAAGTAACCGGAGCTCCCATGCAGGGAACCGAGCCTCGCAAGCGGCGCATCCTGATCGTGGATGACGACCCCGACATCGCGCGCCTCCTGGGGCGCGCTCTGATGGCCGAGTACGAAGTGGACGTCGCGCTCAACGCCGGGGACGCGCTGGCCATCGCCACCAAGCGCGCGCCAGACCTGGCGTTGCTGGACGTGATGATGCCCGGCGTCGACGGCTTTGGCCTCGCCGAGCGCCTGCGGCTACTGCCGGGGTTGACGCGCTTGCCGCTGATATTCCTCACGGCAAAGGGCGACACCCAAGACCAGATCCGCGGCATCCAGGTGGGCGCAAAGCACTACATCACCAAGCCATTCAAGCTGAGCGACGTGATCGCCAAGGTCAAGAAGGCAATCTAGTGAGCGACGAGCGCGACGCACCAACCGACGCGGACGAGGACGACACCCCCGTCCCAGAGTCTTCACCTGACGACGCCGCACAGGACCGCGACTCCGACGGAGCAGCCACCAAAGCGGACATCGCGACCTCGGGCGCGGCGGCCGCTGAAGCAGACGCCTCCGAGGCGCCAGCCGACGATCCGGCCAGCACTCCCAAGCACCTGCCCAAGAGCCCGGCTCGGCCCCTGGGGCCCGCGCTCCCGGGCAAGGTCGCCTACCCGCTCGCGCTGCTCTCGGGGCTGCTCTACTTTGCTGCGTTCCCGGGGATCGATGTGTGGCCGCTGGCGTTCGTCGCTTGGGTGCCGTTGATCGTCGCGATGCGCAACCAGCCCACCCGCCGCGCGATGGGGCTAGGCTGGCTCGCTGGCTTCACCATGACGATGACCGGCTTCTACTGGCTCATCGACATGCTGAAGACGTTCAGCGGCTTTGGCACCCCGCTCTGCTTGGTCTTCATGAGCATCCTGTGCGGCTACCAAGGGGGGCGCATTGGGTTCATGGGCTGGCTGTATGGCCGCGCCACCAACCGGGGCTGGCCCGTCGGACCCATGTTCTGCCTCGCGTTTGCCGCGAGCGAGCTGCTCTTCCCGCTGCTCTTCCCCTGGTACTACGCGGCGACGGTGCACCAGGTGCCCGCGTTGCTACAGCTCGCAGAACTCGGTGGCCCCATCCTGGTCGGGCTGATGCTGATCGCGCCGAACTGGGCGATCGCGGAGCTGATCTTCGCCAGGCTCGATCAGCGCAAGCCCAGGCTACGCCTGGTCGCAGCGCTCGTCGCGGTGCCGGTTGTCGCCACGGGCTACGGCGCGCTGCGGATCTCTCAGGTCGACGCCGCGGTCGCTGCCGCGCCGAAGGCGAAGGTCGGTGTGGTCCAGGCCAACATGAGCCTGCTGGCCAAGCGTCGAGACAAGGAGGAGGGCCTGCGCCGCCACCTGCGCCTGAGCCAGGAGCTGATCCGCAAGGAAGGCCCGCTCGATCTCGTGGTCTGGCCAGAGACCGCAGTCGTTCGAGCGCTCGATGAGCGAAACGCTTCCAGTTACTACGAGCGTGTCGTGCTCCCACGGATTGGCGCGCCCGCCGTGTTCGGTGCGGTGCTCGTTCGCCAGGTGAAGGACGCACGGGGCTACGTCCTGTTCAACTCCGCGCTGGTGAGCGATCCAGCGACAGGCCGCAAAGTCGAAGGGCGCTTCAACAAGCACTACCTGCTCGCGTTTGGTGAATACCTCCCGTTTGGTGAGACCTTCCCGAAGCTCTACGAGCTCTCACCTCACTCGGGGCGCTTCACGCCAGGTACCGAGGCCAAGCCCGTGCCGTTTGGCGAGCACCAGCTCGCGGTGTTCATCTGCTACGAGGACATCATCCCGAGTTTCGTGAACTCGATCATGAACAACGGAGAAGCTCAGCTCCTGGTGAATATCACCAACGACGCCTGGTTCGGAGACACCACCGAGCCCTGGATCCACCTGGCGCTGAGTAAACTTCGAGCCATCGAGCAGCGGCGCTTCTTCGTGCGCAGCACCAACAGCGGCGTCAGCGCGATCGTCGACCCCGTGGGCCGAGTCGTGGCTCACACCGAGACATTCAAGCAACAGACCATCGCGGCGCCGATCGCGTGGCTCGATGGCGGGACGGTCTTTCGCGTGCTGGGGGAGCTGCCCTGGTGGCTCGCCACGCTGGTGATGGTGGGCTTCGCCTTCGTTCGGCGGCCCGAGAAGGCTTGAAGCCGACCCACATCGCCGGACATCCTGCTCCAAACCGTTTCAGGACAGCGGCGCGCCAAGCGAATAAGCGGCCGTGTCACCTCGTCCATCACAGCGCCTCGGTGTAAGCTTGCAGTAAGCCTCAACCGAGGGCGATGATAGCGGGCTAGGTGTTCCGCCACTCCGGAGGCGGGGACTGTTGGGAATTTGAAGGGCTGGGCAGCGTACTGGATCCGAAGTCGTCGTGTTCGCACCGCGCCTTCGGTCCAAGAGCACCCGTGGTGCAAGCGGTGAGCTCAGCCCGAGCGAAAAACACTTTGCGCGAATTGAACCCGGTGCCGGCGGCACCTCCAGCTAACTGATCTGCGGTGACAGCACCGAACGGGATCAAGGGAGTACACGCACATGAACATCACTTGGAATAAGATCGCGGTCTTGGGCTTTGCCACGGCGCTGTTTGCGTCGGGCTGTGTGGTCACCAGCGGCGACGACGACAACACCGGCGGTAGCGCTGGCAGCAGCAGCAACGGCGGCAACGGCGGCAGCAGCGGAAGCAGCGGCAGCGGTGGAACCGGCGCGACGGGCGCAACGGGAGCCACTGGAGGGACGGCAGGTACCGGCGGGACGGCAGGTACCGGCGGGACGGCAGGCACCGGTGGAACCGCAGCCTACGTCTGCGATCCCGACACGGGAGAGCGCCCCACGGACACGCCTGGGATGTGCCAGGAGCTCGAGTCCAACGCCTGCAACGACTGCGTCATCGCCAACTGCTGCACCGAGTGGAACGCGTGCGACGCGACCGCGCCCGGCAACCCCTGCGGCAGCGGTGGGCCGGACGGCAACGGCGAGATCATCTGCATGGTGGGTAAGATCCAGACCGCCACGGCGGATCCGAACCAAACCAAGACCTACGACGAGATCGTCAACGAGGCGCTCGCGGCCTGCATCACCCCGGACTGTGGTGGCCTCCAGGCGACTGCGACCGACGATCTGTTCGCCTGTATGACGAACAGCTGCCGCACGGAGTGCCTCGACTTCACGCCCACCAACTGAGCTTCATCCGCTCACACACTGAAGCGCGCGCCCATCCGGGCGCGCGCTCTGCATTTTGTACGGCTGCATTCGTGGGCGAGCCGCCGTGCGCCTCACACGCCAGACGGCGCGCGCGGCGAGTCGAGGCGCTTCTCCGAAGCACCTCACCCCCAGCCCTGGCTGACGCAGCGCCTACAGCCCGAGCTGCTTCTTGAAGCGCTTGGCGTCTGCGAACGTGTCCACGTTGGCGAACACGTAGGTCGCGTTGGCGTGATCCGCGTCGCGTGCGATCTCGGCCAGGCGCTCGATGGCGGGGTCCTCGTAGCGTGACTTGTAGCCAGCTGGACCAGGCATCCGGTAGTAGGCGTTGGGGCGCTTGGAAGCACCGTGCTGGAGCGGATCCCGCGCAGCCAGGGTGTCCGTCTCATCGGCGATGGAGTCAGCCTCGTCAGCCTTCCAGCCCTCGCCTACCTCGAACACGATGCGATCGAAGCGACGGCCCTTCACCCACTCCAGGAACTCCTTGAGGGCGGCCTTGTTCGCCCGGCTCGGGCCGAAATCTGGAGGGGCGACAAAGACGGCCGTCTTGGCGTCCAGCTCTTCAGCCACTTCTTCCAGGGTCTCCAGCGCGGTCTCGATGACCTTGCCGGAGCGGAAGCCCTCCTGACCGACCTGACGCGGACCCAGGAGCGCAAACTCGAAGCCCTCCGGCGCCTCGCGGCGCCAGCGGCGGATCGTGCCCGGCCCCGGGGTATGGATCTGCGTCTCTTGCACCTCGACGAAGAGGTACTCTTTGAAGTAGCGGGTCGCGGGAACCGCGAACCCTGCGCACCCGATGGTGATCATGGCGGCGAAACCGTAACACAGCCTCGGCAATGCGGTAGCGAGCCGCGGGCGGTTCCGTATTCGGGGTCACCGCCTGCGACCGATTGTCGCTGTGGACCCTGCTTTCTGCGTCAGATTTCCGCCGGCGTGGGCAGACCCATCGCCGCCGACGCGAGCTCTCGCCCCACCTCGCGGCCTAGCCGCGCCAGCGCCGCGTCCCGATCCAGCTCCAGCCCCGGTGCCGCGGCCAGCAAGCTGCGCCGAGTCAGCTCCTGCTCCTGGACCAGCTGCCCGCGCTCGATCACCCGTCCCCGCGCTCGCAACACCAGCTCCTCGGAGCGCCCCCTGGGCCTCCCGTTCACCGCCCGCGGTGCCGCGCCCAGCTCGTCCAAACGCAAGACTTCGATCGTGAGCACGGCCGACGACCCAAGCTCGAGCGCACCCAGCTCACTGAGCCGCTCCCGTGCGCCACGCAGCACCGCCCTGAGCGCCAGCGGCTCCGGCACGAGTGACCCCGAAGGCCTCAGGCCAAGACCGCCGCGCGCGGTCCCCAGCACGGGGGAATATCCACACCCAAAAACGCCCGCCCCCCCGACACCCAGCGCGGGAGAAAAGCCCACCAGAGCCAGGCAAATCAGCGACTGGCGACGCGACGAGAGTTTCACGGGAAACAACAACCTATCCACATCGGCGCGCATTTTCAGCGAACCATCGGCTCAGCGACGCTTGCTCAGGTGCGCAGATGTAGGCAACTCCCGGTTCCGTACGAAAACGCTGCAAGCCTGTACAGCCTTCGGGATGGGAGCCGCTCGGCACCGGTGAGCACCTGCTCAGATGATGAAGTTGATGATCTTCCCAGGCCGGTAGATCAGCTTCTTCGGCGGCCTACCATCGAGGAAGCGTTGCACGTGTTCGTCCGCCAGCGCAGCGGCCCTGGCGTCGTCCTCCGAGGCGTCCTTCGCCAGCATCACCCGGCCGCGTACCTTGCCGAGCACCTGCACGGCGATCTCCACCTCGTCGTCTTCG
Source organism: Polyangia bacterium (assembly GCA_030433055.1). Classification (GTDB taxonomy): domain Bacteria; phylum Myxococcota_A; class Polyangia; order Polyangiales; family Polyangiaceae; genus JAHBVY01. The sequence goes on along the minus strand of JAUILJ010000510.1, from coordinate 472 downwards.
CACAGCGCCGGGTCGAAATCGGGCCAGGCGGCGTTTGCGACGCTCGGCTGATGGCCGAGCTTCTCCCATAACTCCTCGCTCAGGTGAGGAGCGAAGGGGCTGAGGATGAGCACCAGCCGCTCCAGCGCCTGCCGCGGCACCTGCTGCAGGCCGTTCAGGTGGTTGGTCAGGATCATCATCGCGCTCACGGCCGTGTTCAGCCGCAGGGCGTCGATGTCTTCCCCCACCTTCTTCACGGTGCGGTGCACCAGCTTCGCCGTCTCCAGCTCCAGCTCAGCGTCGACGATCTCACGCTCGCCCAGCGCAGCGACGCGATCCAGCCAGCGCCGCACGCCCTGGATGCCGCTCGTCTGCCACGGCTTCACCTGCTCGAGCGGCCCCATGAACATCTCATAGGCGCGCAGAGAGTCGGCGCCGTGCTCCTCCACCACCACCTCCGCGTTCACCACGTTGCCGCGGCTCTTGGCCATCT
>JAUILJ010000509.1 GCA_030433055.1 Polyangia bacterium | reverse complement strand
GCGCCGAGTCGGGCGAGCCAGGCCCGCAGCAACGGCGTCGCCCGGAACGACTCGGGGAAGACACGGCCGCTGCTGCCCTCGAACGTCGGCTGGCCGAGCTCGGCGCACCACTCGCGCAGCGCCGCGGGTGGAAAGGCCTCGAGCGAGGGGCGGAGGCAGTCGGCGGCGTCGCCGTAGCGGGTGATGAACTGCTCGAACGGTTCGGCGTGGGTGATGTTGAGGCCGCCGCGTCCGGCGAGGAGGAACTTGCGGCCCACCGACGGGGCATGGTCGTAGACGGTCACGCCCGCGCCGGAAGCCGCGAGGCGTTCGGCCGCGATCAGTCCGGCCGGTCCTCCACCGATGACTGCAGCCGTGCCTGCCATGCATCGAGCATGCGGCGGCGTGTCGGTAGCGTGCTCGGTTGTCTCGCTACGCTGCTCTCGAACGGCTGCGGTGCTGAAAGCGAAGCCCCAACGCAGCAAGCTCGCTTCGACGACTGGCGGGACGCCATCGTCTACCAGCTCCTGGTCGACCGTTTCGACAACGGTGATCCGACGAACGACATTCAGGGCGGCGTCGGGCCGGTGCCGGGCGATCTCGCGCGCTTTCAGGGGGGAGACTGGCTCGGCGTGCGACAACGCCTGCCCTACTTGACTGCGCTAGGCGTGAACACCCTGTGGATCAGCCCGGTGGTGCGCAACGTTGACCGTACGGAAACACAAGACGGGTACCACGGCTACTGGGCTCTGGACTTCGATCTGCCGAACCCACGCTTTGGCAGCCTCGATGACCTGCGCAGACTGGTGAGCGACGCCCATGGTCGGGGGATGCGGGTTGTGATCGACGTCGTTACCAATCACACCGGGCGCGTCTTCAACTACGATCTGAACCAGGATGGCGCGGTGTCCGCTGACGAGGTCGAGCCCGCTTACTCGCCGCAGGGCCCGATCGAGGCGCCGCTGATCTGGAGGTCGTGTGTGGACGCCGCCGAGCCGTGCCCAACGCTGGTTCCGCACTGGACTCACGACGGCGCGTCCGTGGCGCTCGTGGAGGACGACTTTCGCCGCAGAGGTGCGGGTGGCTTCGGTGACGACTCGCAACTCTATGGCGACTTCCCCACCGGGCTAAGAGATCTGGATACCGAGCAGGAGAGCGTGGTCGATGCCCTGGTGGAGACCTACCTGCGCTGGGTGGAGCTGACCGACGTGGACGGCTTCCGCGTCGATGCCGTGCCCCACATCGAGCAGCCGTTCTGGGCGAAGTTCGGCGCGCGGCTGCGCGAGGGACTGGACGCTCGCGGAAAGCACGGCTTTCTGTTGCTGGGCGAGGTCTTCAATCGAGATCCAGCGGTGCTCGCCAGCTACACCGACCGCGATGAGCTCGACACGGTGTTCGACTTCTCGTTCAAGTTCGATCTGGTGGATGGGGTGCTGCTCGGTGGGGGCACGCCGAGCCTGGCCCGGCAGGTCCTCGAGGGCAATCGCGCTTATTTTCGCGAGGAAGCGCAGCCGCTGGGGGCTGGTTTCACGCCTTGGCAGCTGCGCCTGGTGTTCGGCGACAATCATGACGTGTGGCGAATCCGAGGACAGATCGACGATCCGTTCGCCACTGACCTGGTGATGACCGCGGTGTTCGGGGCCGACGGGATCCCCGCCGTCTACTACGGGACGGAGCAAGATTTCAGAGGTCAAGGAGGACATGGGGCGCGCGAGGTGATGTGGGATTCCGGTTTCCACACGGATGGAGCGACCTTCAACGTAATCAAGGCGCTGTGCGCGCTACGCAAGCGCGAGCCAGCGCTGCGCTACGGCAGCCTCCGAGTGCTCTACGCGTCCGACTACGGTGGACTGGACAGCGAGCCCGACGCTGGCATGCTGGTGTGGCAGCGGGAGTTTGAGGGGCGGCGCGTCCTGGTGGCGCTGAACGGTCACGCGTTGCAGACCTCCAGGGCGTCGTTCCGCACGGACTACCCCGAGGGCACTCGCCTGTTTGACGCGCTGCGCGGCGACGAGGTGACTCGCGCGCAGGCAGTAGGGCAGGTGAGCCTGGAGCTGCCACCACGCGGTGCGTTGATCTTGGTTCCGCGTTGAACATCGCCCCTTGGCCCAGGCAAGAACGAGGGACATTTGCAGGCCCCCAGTTGCCGCCTCCCCCGCGTGTGCGAACGCAGATGCGGGTGAGACCGCAAGGTGTAGGCTCCGCCCGTGGCCATCAGCATCTTCGAGCTGTTCAGCATCGGCATTGGTCCGTCGAGTTCCCACACCGTGGGGCCGATGCGCGCCGCGCGCCGCTTCACCAAGGGGCTCGAGCGAGACCAACTGCTCGATCGAGTGACGCGGGTGAAGGTGGAGCTGTTCGGGTCACTGGGGCACACCGGCAAGGGACACGGTTCGGACTCTGCGGTCGTGATGGGCCTGCTCGGCGAGCGACCCGAGTCTCTCGACCCTGACGCGGTGCCTCGGGCGCTCTCGGCCATCCAGGCTTCCGGCGAACTCACGCTCCTGAACTCCAGATTGGTTAATTTTCGCGCGGAAACAGATCTGGTGTTTCACCGACGAGAGCGGCTGCCCGTGCACCCAAACGGCATGCGCTTCACTGCGTACGGGGCTGACGGCGGGGAGCTCCGGCGGCGGGAGTTTTACTCGGTTGGCGGAGGTTTCGTCGTCGGGGCTGACGTAGACGAAGACACTCCCCTCGTGGAGGTGGAGGACGGCGCCCTCCCTCACGCGTTCACCTCGGGTGACCAGCTGCTCGCGCTATGCAAGGAGACGGGGCTCTCCATCAGCACGTTGATGCTGCAGAACGAACAGGTGTGGCGCAGCGAGGAGCAGATCCGCGACGGCTTGCTCGAGCGTTGGGCGGTGATGCAGGCCTGCGTGCGACGCGGGTGTGAGCGCGAAGGGATCCTGCCCGGTGGGCTGAAGGTGCGTCGCCGTGCGGCAACGATTTTTCGCCGGCTCAAGCAAGACGCGCGCACCGACCGCGATCCGCTGCTCGCGATGGATTGGATCAACCTGTTCGCGCTCGCCGTGAACGAAGAGAACGCAGCTGGAGGCAGAGTCGTCACGGCCCCGACGAACGGTGCTGCGGGCATCGTGCCCGCGGTGCTCCATTACTACACGCGCTTCTGCCCCAACGCTGACGAAGATGGCGTGGTGCGCTTCCTGCTCGCGGCGGGGGCGATCGGCATGCTGTACAAGCTGAACGCCAGCATCAGCGGCGCCGAGGTGGGCTGTCAGGGAGAAGTGGGCGTGGCGTGTTCAATGGCCGCGGGGGGGCTCACCGAGGCGCTCGGCGGCACAGCACTTCAGGTCGAGAACGCTGCCGAGATAGGCATGGAGCACAACCTCGGGCTCACTTGCGATCCGGTGGGGGGACTGGTGCAGGTGCCGTGTATCGAGCGCAACGCGATGGGCGCCGTGAAGGCGATCAACGCCTCACGGCTGGCGCTGCAGGGCGATGGTCAGCACAGCATTTCGTTGGACAAGGTCATCGCCACCATGCGCGCCACAGGGGCAGACATGAAGACCAAGTACAAGGAGACCTCGCGCGGCGGGCTGGCGGTCAACATCATCGAGTGTTGACCCCTCACCCCCAAACCCTCGGTCCGGCTCGCCACGAAAAACGGGGCGAACACGCCGGGTTGGAGCGCGGCGATGGCAGTGGCCCTGCGAATGTGTGCAGTGATTTCGAAAAATCAGGCGATTTGAGCTAGGTTCAGCCCGTGGTCAAGCGCTACTCCCTGGAAGCTCTGAAGCGCCTGCGAGAGCAGCGTGTGGAGGAGCAGACTGAGCGCGTCGCCGAGCAGGTTCGGCAGGTAGCGCAGGTCGAGCGAGCCGCGCTGGAAGCCACGAGCCAGCGCGTGGACCTGGAGCGCAGCCTCGCTGCCGAGCGCTCCGCGGAGGCCGAGCGCCTCGCGAGGGGCAAAGCCACCGTGCAAGATCTGGCGCTTCAGGCAGCCTGGGAGACCCAGGCGGCGAGTCGCATCGAGAGCGCTCGCGCCAAGGAGCACCAGCTGGCGCAGAAGTTAGTTGCCGCGCGGAACGAAGAGGCGGCACGTCGTGCGGAGCTCGCGTTGCGTGAGGGCGAAGCCAAGGCGGTGGAGCGCCACAAGGAAGCCTGGCAGGCAGATGTGGCACGCGCTGAGGACCTGGCTCAAGAGGACCAGGCCCTCGAGGTGTGGGCGGCGCGGCAGCGAGGGCGCGCTTGATGCGGAGCGGGCCCAGCAGAGCGTGGGGGTTAGGGAACCTCGGGCTGCCCGTGCTACCGCTTGCGGTGCTCATGGCCTGCAGCGGGCCCACCGCACCTCCAGCGGGCCACGGCGTACAGACCCCGATCGGTCTGGACGCAGGTGCCGGCCCGGAGGCTAGCGCCTCCGAAGCACCCAAGGCCACCGCAGATCGCTTCGACCTCGAGCAGTTCACGCCGCTCTTGGCGCTGCCCAGCCTGAGCAAGGCGAGGGAAGCCGCAGAGCGAGGGCAACCCGGGGCGGCGGTCAAGATCGTGGAGAAGATTTTCTCCACAGAAAAGGACAAGCTCCCGGCCGACGAGCGCCCGAGCTGGGAGTACCTGATCGGTCGCCTGCATGAGCAAGCCGGTGGAACGAAGGCCGCCAACGACGCCTATCAGCGCGCCGCGCAAGACCCCGCGTGGCCGCTAGCCAACTACGCCAAGCTGGGCGTGGCGCGCTGCTTGACCAAGCTGCGCAAGTACGACGACGCGCTGTTGTGGCTGGAGAAGATCAAGCCAGAGGCGCCCATCGACGACGACCTCGATCTGTTGATCGCCGAAGCAGCGAAGGGCGCCGGGAAGATCGACACTGCGATAAGGCACTGGACGGCTCATCTGGAGTCCAGGGAGCGCCCGGCAGATCGACTCAACGTGGCGCTGCGCCTCTCCACCGCATTGCTCGAGCGAGCCGGTCAACGCCCCGAGTCAGCGGTGGAGGATCGCTTGCAGGCGCTGCGCTGGGCCCGGAGGGTGCGAGTGGAGAATCCGCGCGGAGATGCCAGGCGCCGATTGGCGGAGCAGCTGGAAGCGAAGGCACTGGCTGCGCTCCCCGACGACAAGCGCAAGCAGCACCAGAGCTTGAGCCTCGACCTGGAGTTGGTGCGCATCCGATCGCTGCTCGACGCTGGCTATGACAAGGCCGCGGACGAGGCCGCTGAGGCAGTGCTCAGTGGGCAGCCTACGGCCGTCCGATATGCGGAGATTGGCTGCGAGATTCAGCTCTTGAAGGCCAAGGCACTCGCTTCCAAACGGAAACACGGAGAGGCGGCGGACGCGCTGGCTGAGCCGATTCGCCGCTGCAAGGGCGAGGACCTGCGCGCGCGCTTGCTGTACTTGGCGGGTGTATATGCTGCGCGGGATGGGCGGCATACCCAGGCAGTGCAGCGCTTCAATCAGCTGGAGAAGGAAGCGCCCCAGCATCGCCTGGCTGACGATGCGCGAATGAAGGCTGCCTACAGCTACTACGAGCTGGGAGTAGAGAAGAAGTTCACCGAGCTGCTCAGCAGCATGGACCGTGACTACCCAGAAGGCGACATGGTGCTCGACGGCGTCTTTCGCCTGGCGATGCGACGTATCGAGAAAGGCGACTGGCCGGGGGCCGCCCAGGTGCTCGAACGCGCGGCCAAGCTAGGCAAGCTGCGAGATGGCGCGCGAGGGCGTGAGTACGCGGGGCGCGAGCGCTACTTCTGGGCGCGCGCGCTGATGCAGCTCGGAGAGACTGAGCGCGGCAGGGCGGAGTTCGAGGCCATCATCCGCGACCTCCCGCTCTCTTACTACATGCTGCTGGCCTATTCGAGGTTGCACGACCTCGACGCCCAGCGTGCCGAGCAGGTGCGCGACGAGGCAATGGACAGTTCCGCGAGGCAACCGTTTAGCTTCGAGCGGCGAGCGGAGTTCAAGGAGCCTGGGTTCCTCCGTGCGCTCGAGCTATCGCGCGTCGGAGACCTGGCGAGCGCAAAGCGTGAGATCAGCGCCATGGGGATCGCGAAGCGAGGCGCTGCGCCCGCTGTGCTGTGGGGGATTGCTCTGCTGTACGCCCGCGCCGGCTCCGCGAACCTGAGTCACGGCGTAGCGCGTGGGCTCTTGACTGATTGGCCTCAACGCTGGCCTGCGGGCGACTGGATTCAGACTTGGGAGATCGCCTTCCCCCGGCCTCACCTGCCGACGGTGCAGCGCAACGCGGCCAAGGTGGGGATCAGCGAGAGCCTGGTGTACGCGGTCATGCG
>JAUILJ010000508.1 GCA_030433055.1 Polyangia bacterium | reverse complement strand
GGTCTGACGACCCTGGTGCTCACGGCGTTCTTCGTGGATTGGGGGAGTAGCCAGCCGGAGCACGCGTTCGTCAGCGGGCCAATCGTCGGGCCTGCACAGGATGGCAGTGGGCTCTCCCTGGGCTATCGCGGTCGCTTCTAGTACGTTCGCCCGGTGGTGAAGAAGCTGGGACGTCCGAAGGGTCGCTTTACCCAACATCGGCGCATCGAGCGCCTGCAGGAGATCCTGACGAAGCACCCGAAGGGTCTGTCGCTCTACGAGCTCGCGGATCACCTGGGCGTCACCGTGCGCACCATGCGCCGTTACCTCAAGGAAGTAGAGAAGGACTTCGACTTTGAAAAGTCGCGTCCGAGGAGCGGCGCCCAGCTGTGGCGTATTCGCGCTTCGGAGATCCCGCGTAAGGTCGAGCTCCGCCGCACCCAGGCTTATGCGCTGCTCGCCGCTCGGCGACTGTTCGAACCGCTGCGTGGGTCTGCGCTGTTCGACGAGATCGACATGGCGATCAACAAGCTGCTGAACTTCGCTCAGCGGCCTGGGCGTGGCCCCAACGCAGGCCTCGCCGACGCTCGCCTCGAGGATCGCTTTCTCTACCTGCCCCACGCGCCGAAGAACTACATGCAGAAGACGGAAGAGCTCGATGACCTCTTCCAGGCGGTGAGCGACTTGCGCCCACTGTCGATGATCTACCGACAGGGCGACAAGAAGTCTGAAGAGCGGGTGACCATCCACCCGTATGCGCTGGTGATGCACCGCGACAGCATCTACGCCGTTGGTTTGCATGTGGAAAAAGATGAGATCCGCACCTTCGTGCTCGATCGCATGCGGGACACGGAGGCCTCAGCTACGGATCGCTTCGAGCTGCCCGAGGACTTCTCCATCGACGAGTACTTCCAGGGCCAGTTCGGCATTTGGCGGAGCGACGAGAGCCACCAGGTCGTGATCGACTTCGACGCTCAGGCGGCGCAGTTCGTGCGCATGCGAGTGGTCCACCCGAGCCAGCGCCTGCAGCTGATGAGCGGCGGCGGCGTGCGCCTCACCATGCAGGTCGGCAACCTGATCCCGGTACGCACCTGGGTGCTCGAGTGGGGAGCGCGGGCGCGCGTCGTCGAGCCGCCGGAGCTCGTGGAGATGGTGACGCAGGAACTGGATGAAGCGCTCAAGAACTACGCGAGACCGCTCAAGGACAAGCCCACGGAGCGCAAGCCGAAGAAGGCGAAGAAGCGCGCCACTAGCTAAAATCTACGCGGAAAATTTCGGTCACGCGAAGCGACACGCCAGCTTCGCGCTGCTGCTCAGGGCCGCGCGGGGTAGGTCTGATCCAGCGCGCGGAAATGGCGGTAGTAGGACAGCACCTTGACCACGTAGGCCTGAGTCTCTTCGTACGGTGGGATGCCGCCGTAGCGCATCACCGCGTTCTCGCCCGCGTTGTAGGCGGCGATGGTCAGCTCGAGGTTGCCGTTGAAGGTGTTGGCCAAGATGCGCAGGTAGCGCACGCCGCCGAAGATGTTCTGTCGCGGATCGAAGATGTCCGTGACCAGCATACGCTCGGCGGTCTCCGGGATCATCTGCATCAGGCCCCGGGCGTTCGCCTGGGACACTGCGCGCGGGTCGAAATCGCTCTCCACCTTGATCACGGCGCGCACCAGCGCCTCCGGGATTTGGTACAGCGTTGCCGCCTGACGGATGTGCACGTCGTAGCGCGTGTAGCGCTCGGGGCTCGTATCCTTGGGGAAAATAGGCTGAATTTTCAGCTTCTTCTTTTCTTTGAGGTAGAGCTTGCCCGGCTTGTTGCCGGGCACGTTGGAGAAGGAGACGACGCCGTCCTTGTCCACGTGCTTGAAGATGTCGGCCTCGGCGCTACCGCCGATCAGCAGGCTAGCGCCGGTGAGCAGGCCACCGGCGAGCGTTGCGCCCACGCGACGGGGCCGTCGCATGCGCAGTGCGCGTTGAGTCGTGTCCAGTGAGTCGCTCATTCGGGGCCTTGCGGCTCGCGCCGATCCATGGCGCGAGGGAAGCTAGAGTGGAATCTTAGCAGGCGACGCCCGCAGCCGCGCAAACTCGAGGCGTTTTGCCAGCTTGGCAGGGCCGCGCTCGAGTGATGACGCGAGCCAGCGCGCCTAACCCCCGAAAATCCAAGCAGCTATGAATGAGCCGTTTGCGCCTGGCCAGCCCCGCGTTGCCACTCCGTCAGCTAGACGCCGCCTGGCTCTTGCATAAGTGGGTCCGGGGGAGAGACGCCACGCAAGGGGTCCGCTCCGCCCGCGGACGCTCAGCTCAGTCGCCTTCGCTGCTGTGTCGTCTTGCTCAGCTCAGTCGCCTTCGCTGCTGTGTCGTCTTGCTCAGCTCAGTCGCCTTCGCTGCTGTGTCGTCTTGCTCAGCTCAGTCGCCTTCGCTGAGGTAGGTGTAGGCGAGCATCGAGCCTTCGTAGTGGTTCATGAGCAAGCGCATCTGTTCGACGGTGATTCGCCCGCGAGCCAGCGCGCGCTCCGCCTGGCGGCGCACGGAGTCGATCATCACCTCGGGTGAGTACTGCACGTAGCGCAGAACGTCGCTCATGCGATCCCCACGGATCACCTGATCGATCTCGTAGCCATCGTCGGTGAGGCGCACGTGGACGGCGTTGGTGTCGCCGAACAGGTTGTGCATGTCGCCGAGGATCTCCTGATACGCGCCGTTCAGGAACATGCCCAGGTAGTACGGCTCGTCGCCCTTGAGCGGATGCACGGCGAGGGTGCGGCTCGCGTCCTCTTCGACGTCGATGAAGTGGTCGAGCATGCCGTCGCTGTCGCAGGTCAAGTCGGCGAGGGTCGCGCGCACCGTGGGTCGCTCCTCGAGGCGGTGGATGGGCATCACCGGGAACAGCTGATCGATGGCCCAGGTGTCCGGCGCGGACTGGAAGACGCTGAAGTTGCAGTAGTAGATGCTGCTCATCGTGAGCTCGAGGGCGTGCAGCTCCTCGGGCACGAATTTCAGGCGGCTCATGGTGTCGAGGATCTTCTCGCAGCAGTTCCAGAACAGCTTCTCCGCCTGTGCGAGCTCGCGCAGGCCCAGGTAGCCGTACTTGAACAGGCTCTGCGCCTCCTCCTTGAGCTGGGTGGCGTCGTGATAGCTCTCCTGCACGTTCTTCGGCAACACGTTGCGCCAGGTGTCGTACAGATCCCTGAGGAGACGATGCGCCTCTGGCCCGGGCTCCTGGGGCTCGCCGAAGCGCACCTCGTTGACGCCCACCACGTCGAAGATCAGGCAGCTCTGGTGAGCGACCGTGGCGCGGCCGCTCTCGGTGACGATGATCGGCATCGGCGCGCCGGCCTTGGTGCACACGTCCTGAATGCCACTGACCACGTCCGCCGCGTACTCGTTGAGCGAGTAGTTCCGCGAGGCGTGGAAGTCGGTCTGGGAGCCATCGTAGTCGATGGCGAGGCCACCGCCGACGTCCAGGTACTTCACCCCGCAGCCCATCTTGGCCAGCTCGGAGTAGATGATGGCTGCCTCCTGCACGGCGCTCTTGATCGGCAAGATGCTCGAGATCTGGCTGCCGATGTGGAAGTGCAGCAGCTTCAGGCAGTCGAGCATGTTGCGCTGGGCGAGGCGGTCCACCACCTCGATCACCTCGGCCTTGGTCAGGCCGAACTTCGCGCGTTCCCCCGCGGAATCTTTCCAGCGGCCGACGCCGCGCGCTGCCAGCTTGGCGCGCACTCCGAGGCTCGGCTTTACTCCGAGCTTCTCCGCGGCCTTGAGCGCCAGATCCAGCTCTTCCATCCGCTCCAGCACCACCACGACGGTCTTGTCGAACTGCTGGGCCACGAACGCGGTCTCCATGAACGCCAGGTCCTTGTAGCCGTTGCACACGATCAGGCTGCCGTCGTGCTTGCTCATGGCCAGCGCGATCATCAGCTCGGGCTTGGACCCCGCCTCGAGACCGAAGCGCCAGGGCTCGCCTCGCTGCACGATGTCTTCCACCAGGTGGCGCTGCTGGTTCACCTTCACCGGGAACACACCTTGGTAGTGCGCCGGGTAGTTGTAGTCCTTGATCGCCGTCTCGAAGGCCTCGTTGATCTGGCGGATGCGGTCACCGAGGATGTCCGGGAAGCGAATCAACAGGGGCAAGCCGAGGCCCCGCGCTCGGAGATTGTTCACCAACTCATGCAGGTCCACCGTCTGGCTACGCAGCGGATCTGGGGTGACGACGACGTGACCGTTGTCGGCTACGGAGAAGTACGGGCTGCCCCAGCCATGAATCTGGTACAGCTGGCCGCCGTCCGCAGGAGTCCATGCGGGCTCAGCGTCGTCGCCGTCTTCCACCAGCCGCTCGGAGCGCGAGTCAGGGCCCCGCGTCACATCAGGGCGTTGCTGCTGCTGTTTGCTGCGCTTGCCGTTGGCAATGACCCGTTTGTTCATCGTGTCTCCTGATGGTGAGCGGCGGGGGGCTATCCGCCGGGCCAGAAAGTGTCGGGAAGAGCATCGCGCCTGAGCAGGGCCAATATGTCCATCAGGAATGCGACGATTACGTGAACGACCACACCGCCATAGATACTGCGGGTCCACATCGCGAGCGACCCAAGGACGACCCCGGCGATGATCGCCCCCTGAGCCTCCATGTACGGCTTACCGTAATGGATCATGCAGTACGGGACCGCCATAACAAACACTGCCGCGAAGCCCATTCGCCTCAGTGCCCCTACGATGAACCCGCGGAAGAACATCTCCAGCGCGAAGAACTGCGCGAAGTAGATGCCCTCCCACGCAAGGAAGTCCCACCAGCTGCGGCTGGAGTTCTTATAGAAGGGGTAGTAGCTGCCGAAGTCACCCATGGTGGCAGCGACGAACACCGGCGGTACGACGATGAGCAGCAACACGCCGTACATCCAGGCGTGCTTCCACAACCCGCGAGTGCGAAGGCCCATGTCGAGCAGGCTGTCCTTCGGGAACAGGAATTTCCACGCAGTAAACGGGATGAAGACGTAGCCGGCGACGCGGGAGAAGGACCACCAGCAATACCCGTAGTACTCGTCGTACTTCCTCAGCTTGAGCCAGCTGTGGTTGGGCTCGAGATCCGTGAGCCAGGGCTTCAGCACCTGGTCGTAGAACTGCCGGCCTCCGTAGTATTCCTGCAGCGTGAGCACGACTGCCACGATCACCAGGCAGGCGACGGGGCGGTAGTCGGGAGCTGCACCATCTGCCTCGCGCAGGGCTCGCGCCTCTTGATCGAGTTCCCGCCAGCTTCGACGCAGGAACAGGTAGATGAGCGGAGCCAGCGCCGCCATCATCGGGAGGGGCGAGAGCGACTTGATCAGCGGGTGGCTGAGCACCGCGTGAAACCAGGAGACCTCTGGTATTTCCTTTACGGGAAATACAATCTCCGGATCCAGCGCGGCGAGTAGGCTCAGCATCGTCTATCGATCAGCCGCCGGCGCGACACAGCTCGATGGCTCGATCCAGGCGCGCCATGGATCGCTCGCGCCCCAGCACGCACATCACCTCGAACAAGCCGGGGCTCGCGGTGCGCCCGCTCAGCGCCACGCGTACGGGTTGTGCAACTTGCTTCATGCTGCGCCCGGTCTCTTCCAGCCAGGCCTTGAGCGCCTCGTTCATCGCCTCGACCTGGCTCACATCGCTGGGCCACGGCTCGAAGCTCTCGAAGCGCTCGCGGAACGCTTGCAGGTGCTCGGCGCTGTCCGGCACCAGGAACTTCTTCTCCGCCTTGGGATCGAGCGTAGGCGGCTCCCGTAGGTAGAAATCCAGGTGATTTACCGCGTCCTTGAAGTCGCGGGCGCGCTCGCGGATCAGCGGCAACGCCGCGCGCACCCGCGCTTCGTCCTCTGCCAGGCCTGCTTCCTCAAGGAAAGGCTTGACCTGAGCGACGTAAGCGTCGTCATCGGTGAGCTCCGGCTGCTTGAGGTGCTCGAAGTTCACGTCGGCGAACTTCTTGTCATCGAACTTGCCATCGCCGCGGTTGACGCGGGTCCAGTCGAAGGCCTCGATCAACTGCTGGCGGCTGAAGATCTCCTGGTCACCGAAGGACCAGCCGAAGCGCGCCAGGTAGTTGAGCACACCCATCGGGCTGTAACCCCGCGCCTGGTAGTCCTGCACCGCGACGTGGCCGTGGCGCTTGCTGAGCTTCTCGCCCTTGGGAGACAGCATCATCGGCAGGTGAGCGAACGCGGGTAGCTCCCAGCCGAAGGCTTGGTAGAGCATGATCTGGTGAGGCGTGTTGCCGATGTGGTCG
>JAUILJ010000507.1 GCA_030433055.1 Polyangia bacterium | reverse complement strand
CGCGGGCAATGCAGGCAACGCGGGCAACGCGGGCAACTCCGGTGAAACTCCGAAGGGCGTCTGGGGACTCGCCACGGGCGGCGGCGGCTGCGCGTGCCGAGTGAATCAGCGTGGAAATTCTGCTGGGCTGGCCTTCGCGGGTCTCGGCCTGGCCCTTGTTTGGATGCGACGCCGGAAACGGCGTCCCTTTGGCGCGCAGAAGTCGGAAGGAGCCTCGAAATGAGAGCCCACGTTTGGACCGCACTCCTATTCGCCGGAGCCACTGCGCTCACCGGCATCATGGGTTGCGCGACTGAGAGTTATTGCTTCGATCAGTGTGAAGGTGACGGCACCCACAACGGTGGCAGCGGCGGCGCAAGCGCTGACGCCGGAAACCCAGATGGCTTCGGTATCGATTCGGGCACCGGCGGGTTCATCTCGTTCGACAGTGGCACCGACGCCACCAAGCCCGATGGCTGTCTGGACCAAGAGCTGTGCAACGGCCTCGATGACGACTGCGATGGGCAGATCGATGAGGACATCGACTACACGCGCCCGCAGAACTGCGGCAACTGCCAGACCAACTGCACGCTGGGCGAGCACTTGGTCAATCCGGGCTGCACCCCGCCTTCGGTAACCGACGGCACCCAGGCGGGCACCTGCACCTACGAGAAGTGCGAGTCGGAGTTCTACGACCTCGACGGTAACCCCACGAACGGCTGCGAATATTACTGCCCGTGGAACCCCGACGGCAGCGTCACGACGGACAGCGGCGGCACGACGGCGCAGGTCTGCGGCCGGGACGATGACTGCGATGGCACCGTCGACGAGGACGTGAACACTTGCAACGACGTGCTGAACTGCGGTCGCTGCGGGAAGAAGTGCGTCATTCCGAACGGCACCGCCAAGTGCTCGACGACGGCAGGCTCAGGAGCCACCTGCGACGAGACAAACACCAAGTGCCAGATCGACCAGTGTGATCCTGGCTACTACGACGTGGACGGATCACCAGACAACGGATGCGAGTACCAGTGTTCGGTCGCGACTCCCGGCCCCGAGGTGTGTGACGGCATCGACAATGACTGCGATGGCTTGATCGACAACGCTGATCCCAGCCTCGAGACCGACGACGCGAACGTGGGCGCCGACTGCTTCGGTGGCCAGTTTGGTGAATGCTCGACCTCTTCCCACAAGGGCAAGAGCAAGTGCATCGGTGGCAGCGTCACGTGCTGCGACACCAGCTCCGATCTGAAGAACGGGACCAACCCGAACTTCCCCACCAACGGTGTGCGCAACGGCGTATGCAAAGGTGACTCGGCGCCCTTCGTCTTGAAGCCCGGTGACATCCAGGAGACCTGCAACGGCAAGGACGACGACTGCGACAACCAGGTCGATGACTCGCCGATCGACGTAGGGGGCACCTGCGGCTCCTCTGTCGGATCTTGCCGCACGGGAACCATCCAGTGCATCTCGGGTAGCCCATCGTGCCAGGGCGCGGTCGATCCAACTCCGGACATTTGCAATGGTCGGGATGACAACTGCGATGGCGTGATTGACGGCGTCGTGATCACCCCCGCGGTGCCTTGCACCACCAACGCAAACTGCAGCGGCGGCGCGACCTGCCGAAACAACCTCTGCACCAACGACGCACAGGGCATGGGAGTAGCGTGTGATACGCCGCCACCGCCTCCGTCAGGCGCCACCTCGCCGTGCATGGCGGGCACGCTGCGCTGCCAGAGCGGCAGCCCGGTGTGCGATGGCTCGGTGACCGCTTCAGCGACGACCGACACATGCGGAGTCGATGCCAACTGCGACGGCTCCCTCACCAGCCAGCCAGACCTGCAGAACGATGTGAAGAACTGCGGAAGTTGTGGCAATGACTGCACCCAGCGGCCGGGCAACGGCAACTGGACCTGTAGTGGCGGTACGTGTCAGTTCCAGAGCTGCAAGAGCGAGCTGCTCAGGTAGCGCCGGCGCCACGGAGCTCTGCAACGGCATCGACGACAACTGCGACTGCACGGTGGACAACGTGCTGCCTGCGAACAAGCCCAACTCGACACAGGTCTGCGGCGTGAGCACGGCGGCGACCGATCCCAACTGCACGACCAACGTGGCGGTCAACTGCCAGGCTGGGTCTTGGACCTGTGCGTTCCCAGCCGGTTACTGTACGGGCGCGGCCCCGGACTACTGCAGCAGCCCAGACAACACCTGCAACACCCGGGACGACAACTGCAACGGCACCATCGACGATGACTTCCAGCTCGCCGTAACGGGTCCCTCGGGCAACTACGTGGGCAAGGCCTGCTTCAGCGATGATGGGACCCCGGTGAGTCACGGCATCTGTCGTACGTCCGGCACCTATCAGTGCGATCCTGGCAACTCGGCCCAGACCAAGTGCACCGCAGTCAAGAACACCGCGCTCGCCAGCGCCGAGCTGTGCGACGCCAAGGACAACGACTGCGACGGCGACGTCGACGAGACCTTCAACGCTCCAGGCTCGGATCCGCGCCACGTTGCGCCAGCCGTTCGCTCGATCGGCGGCGGTGTGTACATGTACCTGTACGAGGCGTCACGTCCCGGAGCGACCGCAACGAACCCAGGAACCGGCAATGGTTGGCACACCAACCCGCCCAGCACCGAGACCGCCGACGAGACCCTCGCCTGCTCCGTCCCTGGTGTCGTGCCTTGGTTCAACGTCACGCCTGCAGAAGCCGCGCAGACCTGCGCGGCGGTTGGTGGTCGCGTATGTGAGTTCACCGATTGGCGCACAGCGTGCCGCGCCGGCAACAGCTGCACACGCGGCTATGCGCCGGCCAGCGCCTGCACCTCGAACGGCGCATATCCCCAGGGTAATCCGCACTGCAACATCGGTCCCTATGACTGGGACGGCAACGCGGGCAACGGCGTCACGGACGGCTTGCTGCCCACCGCCTACAGCGGCGGAGCCGCCTCACCCGCGCTCTCGAACTGTCGCGCAGACTGGAGCGGGAGCTCCGACTTCTTCGACATCATGGGTAACCTGCGTGAGATCACCTGGAACCGTTCGACCAGCGGAAGCAACAACTGCACGCCGGAGAATCCGTCGGACGCCAACTGTCTGTTCAGCCTGATGGGCGGCGCGTTCAACACCCAGTCCGAAGACGGCGCCAGCTGCGACTTCGACTTCTACACCGTGAACTCCTCGTTCAAGCTGTTCGACGTCGGATTCCGCTGTTGCTTCGACACGAACCCGCAGTAGCGCGCTAGCGCAGAGCAATTGGCCGGTGGATTCGCGCCCCTCGAGGCGCGGACGACCGGCCAGCTGCTTTTTGTGGCCCACACATCGCACCTGGAGCCGTGCGACGGGAAATCAGCGGTGTAGGATGCGCGCCATGACGCCAGTCGAGCTGATCATCAAGAAGCGGGATGGCCATGAGCATCCTCCGGCGGAAATCCAGGCGCTAATCACTGGCTACCTGAGCGGCGACGTCGCCGACTACCAGATGAGTGCCTGGCTGATGGCCGCGTTCCTGCGTGGCCTGAGCGACAAGGAGACCGTCACGCTCACCCAGGCCATGTTGCGCTCTGGCGATGTGTTGGATCTGCCCAGCGTCAAAGCCAGCAAGGTCGACAAGCACTCGACGGGCGGTGTGGGAGACAAGATCAGCATCTGCCTCGCGCCGCTGGTCGCTGCTTGTGGCGTCGCCGTGCCCATGATTTCCGGGCGGGGGTTAGGACATACCGGTGGCACTCTAGACAAGCTCGAGGCGATTGCTGGGTATCGAGTCGACCTCGACGCGAAGCACTTCGAACGCACCGTGCGAGACGTGGGCACGTCGATGATCGGACAGACCGAGCGCCTCGCTCCCGCAGATCGCCGAATCTACGCCCTGCGAGACGTGACCGGAACCGTGGAGTGCATCCCCTTGATTGTCGCTAGCATCCTCTCGAAGAAGCTCGCGGAGGGCATCGACGGGCTAGTGCTCGACGTGAAGGTCGGGCGCGGCGCGTTCATGAAGGATATTGATTCCGCACGGCACCTTGCAAAGGCGCTGGTGCGCGTGGGTCGCGGCGCTGGCAAGCGCGTGGTGGCGCTGCTCACCGACATGTCCGCGCCCATCGGGGATACGATCGGCAACTCCCTGGAGACTCGAGAGGCCATCGAGGTCCTCCACGGAGGTGGTCCGGCAGACACTCTGGAGCTGACCTTGGCGCTCGGCGCCGAGATGCTCGTCCTCGGCGGGGTCGCGAAGCGCGCGGCGGAAGGCCGGAAGCTCCTGCAGGAGGCCATCAATAGCGGCGCCGGGCGGAAGACGTTCGCCGCCATGGTGAAGGCTCACGGCGCCGACCCTCGCGTGGTCGAGGAGCCCGACCGTCTACCGAGGGCCAAGCACCGGATCGCGGTGCAGTCGGACAAGGCCGGCTTCGTACACGGCTGTGACCCGCTGGAGCTCGGCCTGTCGGCGCTCGAGCTGGGTGCAGGCCGCAAGCACAAGGAAGACACCATCGATCCCGCCGTGGGCATCGAGCTCGCAAAGAACCGCGGAGATCAGATCAAGCGCGGGGACACGTTGTGCTGGCTCCACGTCCAGAAGCCGCGAGAAGCCGCGGCCATCGTGGAACGGGTCAAGGCCGCCTACACCCTCAAGCGCACGGCGCCTCCGGCGTCACCACTCGTGCTCGAGCGCTTGGCGAAGTGAGTCGGATCGCTGCTGCCTGCATCGCCGCCTGCCTGCTCACGCTGAGCACGAACGGGGCCAAAGCCGCCGACGAAGATCCCTGGTTTGGGAGGGACAAGGCGCTGCACTTCAGCGTTTCCGTGGGGTTGGGGGCAAGCGGCTACGCGGGGTCGGCGCTGCTCTTCGACGGCTATGGCGCGCGAACTCTGGCCGGCGCCGCCTTCTCCTTGAGCATCGGAGTGGCGAAGGAGGTCTACGACGCGACCGGTGCTGGGGACCCGTCCTGGAAGGACCTGACATGGGACGCCATCGGGACTGCGGTGGGAGTTGGCGTCGCCTTGTTGGTAGATTTGGCGATCCGCGGCGAACCTCACCCCCAAACTCAGAGCCAGCAACTGCAGGGACTGCGCCTGAGTTGGTGATGCTCGGCCGAAACGGCATCCGGCGTGGCCCGACTCGCGACTTGCCACTATCCTCCGCGCCATGGCGTTGATGGAAGGAAAGGTCGCGGTCGTCACGGGTGCAGGCGGGGGCATCGGGGCAGCCACAGCGGAGCTCCTGGCGAATGAGGGGGCGAAGGTCGTGGTCAATGACCTCGGTGGGTCACGAGACGGCTCCGGAGCGGACTCGAGCGCGGCCGATGAGATCGTGGCGCGCATCCGGGAGGCTGGCGGCGAGGCGGTCGCCGACGCGCACAGCGTTGCGACGCCCGACGGGGCTCAGGGGATCTTGAACGCCGCGCTGGAGGCCTTCGGGCGCATCGACGTATGGATCAACAACGCTGGCATCTTGCGTGACAAGACCCTGCTGAAGCTCGAGGAGGCTGACTGGGATGCCGTGATCGATGTGCACCTCAAGGGCAGCTTCCTGTGCACACAGGTTGCCGCGCGGCAATTGCGTGCCCAAGGCGATGGAGGCAGCATCATCAACACCACCAGCGTCTCCGGCATGCTGGGCAACTTTGGCCAAACGAACTACTCAGCCGCCAAGGCGGGGATCTATGGGCTCACGCGCACAGCGTCGATCGAGCTGCAACGCTTCGAGATCCGGGTGAACGCCGTGGCTCCCATCGCCAAGACGCGGATGACCGAGGATCTCCCGATGTTCGCCAAGGTCGAGACCATGACGCCGCAGCACGTGGCGCCCGTGCACCTGTTCCTGGCGAGCGACCTCAGCAGCGAAGTGACGGGCCAGGTGCTGAGCGTCGCTGGGGGCAAACTGGCTGCTTACAAGGTCGTGGAGAGCCCAGGGCGGTTCAAGGAAGGCTCGGATGGGATCTGGGAAGCTAGTGAAATCGCCGAGCATTTTGCTTCGATCACGAAGCTGTAGCTGAAGCCCTGGCGCCGCCGTGCGCAGGTACAACTGCGCGAAAACCAACGGGGTCGCGTCCCGCGCCGCGCGTTGCTGGCGGCACAGGCGGGTGTTAGGTTTTGCTTCTCGGGGGGCACCACGCTCCTCGTAGCTCGCGCCCCCGCAGCTGCGGGCGCAGCTCGGTCCAACCCATGAAGCGCGAGCCGTACCTCACCCCAGTCGTCTACATCCCCCTCGGGCTGTGGGTGGCTGCGGCAATCGTCGCTCACCTCGCCGGGGC
>JAUILJ010000506.1 GCA_030433055.1 Polyangia bacterium | reverse complement strand
GAAGCGTGCCCGCTGATCCAGCGGCACCCCAGCTACGATCGAGCGCGCACGATGTGGCTCGCTCTGCGGGGTCAAATCCGTCTGTGCGAGACCCACACGCGCGATTTCAGTCGCGAAGAGTTGCTCTAGATCAAGGACCGCTACGGTCAGCTCTACGTCGACATCTCTCGCAAGCTTGCGCCTGACGATTTCGCGCGGGACCTGCGTAAACTCCAGGAACGGCCAGAATGCCTTCAGTGTGCTTTCCGTGCAGAATGTGGCGGTGCGTGGCGAGCGCTCGCGACTGATGTCTTTTCGCGTGACGAGAGGCTGCTCCTCGACCTACTCGCCCGCTTGAGCGGGCGGGTGCTGGACATCGGGTGTGGGGACGGGCCCTACTTGAAGGCCATCGAAGCTGCCGTCCTCGCAGGGCGGGTGCACTACATCGGTATCGATCCGGATGCCCAGCGGCTCGCTGTGCTGAGTGAGCGCTATCCCTGGGCTGAGTTCCGTGCATTGAGCGCAGAGTCAGGCCTCGCGGGTCTTGAAGGCTCCTTCGACCACGTGCTCATGCTGCGAAGCTTCAATCACCTTCGAGATCCGCGTCACACGTTGATTCAAGCTCTAGCGCGGGTACCCCGAAGTGGTACGTTGACGATCGTGGACAACGTTGCCTACGGGTTGGTGCGCCCCATGACGGCTGCTCGCCGTGCGGAAGCAAGCCCGGCCGAGCACGAGCACTTTCGTAACGCAGACGCTCGCCAGGCGATCGCACTCCTCGAAGGTCTCCCTCTCGAGCTCGTGGAGGTTTTTGACGTGAACCCTGCGAGCAGCAATCAGTGGCTCGTCCACTTCCGAGTCAATCCCACCAGCGTGCTGGAGCCCAACTCATGATCGCGGAACACGACGCCGTTCAACCTGCCACCCTCACCTCGGCCGAAGACGAACTCCAGAAGGTCGAAAGCCACGAGGAGGCGGCACACGAGAAACGCAACTGGGTACGGCTCAGCTACGACTGCAACAACCACTGCACCTTCTGCCTCGACTCACTCGCTCACGTCGGAACCATGCGCAGCAACATGGACGTGAAGATCCAGATCGTAGAGGGGCGAAAGAAGGGAGCAGCCCGGCTCATCTTGAGTGGGGGCGAGCCGACGATGCACCCGAACTTTCTGGACTTCGTGAAGCTCGGAAAGCGTGCCGGATACCCCAAGGTCCAGACTGTCACCAACGGCCGGATGTTCGCTTATCCAGACTTTCTCGAGCGCGCGGCCTCGAACGGCCTGGACGAGATAACGTTCTCGCTGCATGGCCACACGGCAAAGCTCCACGACGCGCTGGTGGCTACACCCGGGGCTTTCGAACAAGAAACCGCGGGCCTGAAGGCGGCGCTCGCGTCCGGGCGATTCATCGTCAATGTCGATATCGTGATCAACAAGCAGAACGTCAAACACCTGCCGGAGATGCTCGAGACGTTCATCTCCTGGGGCGTACAGGAATTCGATCTGCTCCATATTATTCCTTTCGGAAATGCCTGGGGTCCCGCGAAGGAACACCTGTTCTACGATCTGGAGGGCAACGAGGACTCGCTACGGCGGGCCTTCGAGTACTCGAGGCGCCCGGACGTGCACATCTGGCTCAATCGTTTCCCTCCGCCCTTCACCGAGGGTTTCGAGGAGCTGATCCAGGACCCGTACAAGATGAACGACGAGGTTCGGGGGCGTCGCGAAGAGTTTGACCGCTACCTGAGCATCGGGCGCAAGTTGAGCTGTCGTCAGCCCGAGCGCTGTCACTACTGCTATCTGAACCAGCTCTGCGATGGCCTGGACGATGCGCTCGCCGAACGCCAGCACGACGACGTCGACGAGCTCAGGCTCGTCGCCCCAGCTCCCGTCTCCGGTCAGCTGCCCCAAACCGCTGCGCTCAAGGTCGTTGCCACGGACGTGACTGCTGCGAAGCAGCTGATCGGTGATACTCGCGCGAGCTTCGAGAAGTCGCCGCTGCTGTACCTCGAGCTGGAGAGCTACTCGGGGCTGAGCGAAGCCCTGGAGGCAGGCGCGCTTGGAGGATTGGCTCTACGGCGTTGCTACACGCGCTCGCCAGAGCAAGCGCGGGAACTGTTTGACCTCGATGGAGATTTCGAGGTCTGCGTCGCGCTGACGCAAGCCACCAAGCCGCTCATCGAGGAGTACAAGACCAATCCGCGCCTGGCGCTGGAGCAGCCCAACTACGATCGCGTCACTGACCAACTGAGGCAGGATGTCGAGCTGCGGGAGACACTCGCCAGCTTGCCAGAGAATATCCCCTTGGAAAATATCCCTGCGTGTCTGTCCGGACGCGAGCCGCGCGCGGTATCGAAGCGCCTGGACGCTGGGATGCTGGGGGCTGACGCGCGAGTCGACATGGGTAAGTACACCCAGCGCTACATCGCAGATCGCTACTACACCAAGAGCCGTCGCTGTTCGGAGTGCAAGCACGATGCGACGTGCGACGGCGTGCACATCAACTTCGTCCGAGCTCACGGCTACAAGGAGCTCTTGCCCATCGCGTAGGTATCGTCGGACCAGGTCGCGTTGGAGAATCAGCGCTGGTTCGCTCGATCGAGGAACAGCTTGAACGCGGACTTGTTCCCGGAGTCGGGGCGCGTCGGGTAGCGATAGGGCCTGGGAGCCTGCTTGTCGTATAGACAGGCGATCTGATCTTCCAGGTTGTCTACGGCTGCCGCGTCTTTCTGTTTGGCGACGCGGGAGAGGCTCGTGGCGAGTGGTTCGCAAACAGGCGCCTCGGGCAGTTCGAGAGTCGCTGCTGGACAACAATCTTGCTTGATGGTCGCGATCGCAGCGAGCTCGTACCACGACAGCAAGGACCACTCACGCATGCCGGCGCTGATCTGGCCCTGGCCCCCCACGACGATGCGGCGATGGAGTTCCTTGGCCAGATGCCGGGGATCGCGATCTGAGCATAGCGTATCGAGCTTGGGTTCACCCTCTGCAAATGTTCCCTCGGGGAAATGAGATGCGACGCAAGCGACCGGATCTGTAGCCGGGGCATTCACGCTCGGCTCCGCTTTGGGGGCGAGCTGAGCGGGCGCTGATGGCACGTGCTCGGGAATGGAGGGCCGCGCCGTTGGCGCCGCGCTCGGAGTTTGGGGGGGAGGGGAGACTCCTTTACCCCGCATCAGCAGCAGGCTGATCGCGGCGGCGGCGACCAGCGCGGCAAGCAGCAGCATCAGGAGCGCGCCCCAGGTGCGCTTGGGTCCTCTAACCGCGGGCTTCACCTGGGTCGCGATGTCCGATTGGGAGATCAGGCCAGAGGGCGGGAGCGTATCCATGCGGCGCCGATAGACCTCCGATTCCTCGTTGATCACGATCGTGGGCGGATGCAGGCCTGGCTCTGGTGTGGGAGGGGCGTCCGGCTCGGGTAGCTCGTTGGCGTTCGTCACTCCGGGGGTGGGCGCTGACAACTTGAGCTCTCGGAGATCATCCTCCGTGAAACGCCCCGTCTCCTCTTCGGCGTCCGCGAAGCTGTATGGCGCTCGCCCGCTCGGAACGTCGGGGACCGTCTCCTCGGCGGGAGCGTTCTGGAACCTGGGGTGCTCCGCGCTGCGAGCGGACTCGCGCAGCGCCTTCTCCCCTGCCGCCAAGGCCGCATGAGCCTCGGCTAGCTGCCGGATGTCGGACGGAAGAGCGGGCGCGGTGTGATCGTCCCATGCCTGCTCTGGGGCGGGCCCAGCGGCGGCGGAGGTGGCGGGCGGATCCGAAGGCGGGGACACCGCCGGCATCTCCGAGCTCGGCCTGGCCGCTCGGGCGAGCCTCTGAATATCCGTGGGGAGAGCGGGCGCAGTGGCTTCGTCAGTGAACGAGATCGGCGCGTAGCGCTCGAGCGGCGCAGCCATGGGTTCGAGCCTGGGCGGCGCCGGCTCGGCGGGTATGGCTGCGGGGCGCGCTGGGGCCGTGGCCCTCTGGGGAGGGGCGGTAGCAGCACCGGCGGGCTCGCTTGGTGATTGTCGCGCCGCCGGTTGAGTTCCTGGAGGAAACGATGAAGTCGGAGCGACTGCGGGTGGCGGACGCGTCGATACCCGCGGCTCCAGGCCCTCGACGTCGGCGCCGCGGCGGATCCACTCCACCAGTGCGTGCTCCAGCTCTGCCGCTTGGGTCTCGTTCTCGCGCCGGAAGCCTGTCGCGATCACCTGCTCCAGGTGGCTGTCGTCGATCCCCCGGGAAGCGAGCGGCGTGAACTCCCCGTTGAGGATTGCCTGGGCCAGCGCATCCCGGCTGCCTCCACGAAACGGCTGCGCACGTGCCAGTGAGAGGTAGAGCAGGCAAGTCACTGCCCACACGTCGTCTTCGGCGCTCGGGCCGCCGCCCTGCACGCGCGATGGTGAGCAGAACGCTCCGCTCGGTGGGGCCATCAAGTGGGTGAACACCGGCACCACCCCGTCGCGGACGACGATGACGCTGCGCGGGCTGATCGCCCCGAGCACCGCGGTGCGGGCGTGGATTTCCTTGAGCGCACGCGCGAGGCGCATCATCCAGTTGACGGCCCGCGGAACGGGTATCGAGGCCGTCTCGACTCGCTGGTGCAGGGTGCGCCCAGCGATATGCTCGGCAACCACGAGCGCCTGAGTGGACAGACTCGCTCCCCTGGGGAGCTGGGTTGGATCCGCGTCGTCCAAGACGTGATGCACTCGCGCAAGGTGCGGATTCTCGTATCCGACCAAGGGCACCAGCGTGCGCGCGCGCGGGATGGGCAAACTGCCAATCACGACTCGCTGTCCCGTCTCTTCGTCACGCGCAATCCAAGCGATGCTCTTGCCCGAAGGCGGAAGCGATTGCAGGAAGCGGTAGCGCCCCAGGAGGGGGGAGGGATCGTTCATGCGAGCGGCGAACGCATAGCGCGAAGGGTGCGGGAGGGGCAGCGTTCGCGGCACTTCCGCGCCCTTTTCCCCGGTCGCCAAAGGCCAGTGGGGATAGGGAGCGTCGTTACCCGACCACTGCACGAGCGGTGTTGCAGGGGCTTTGCCTGACCAAACACCATCTCCCAGGGGTTGTAAACGCCCCGATAACGTTGGCTCACCCGGATTGCGCGCTTTCGCGTCGATGATGGCGCCAGCGCAGCGCTTTCGCAGGTTGCCGCGGCACTTACCTCCTCGCCGAGGCCCAAGTTTTGGAGCCAGCAGTGGCGGGCGCAGGGTGCTCGCTTGAGGGCGCTGCCTTGGAGCGCCAAACTGAAGACTGTCGGTTCCCCAGCTTGCCCAGGGTGTTGGGCTTGCACGGGAGCCTGGCGGCGGCTACACGGAGGCCGCGTCTGGTTCTCCACCTCTCCCGCTGCTCCGTGCAGCACCAACCGCAGCTGAACGAGAGTTTAGCTACGGAGTGGGCAACCTGGACCACCTACAACGTTCGTTGACGCTACAGGCGTCAGATTGCGGATCGCCGCGAGCACCCTCACCGCACGTATCCGCTCGGAGGAAGTCACATGGAGCATCTTGGCCCGGTCCGTAGCGAGTACGGCCTCGAGAACCACGGCATCGTCAACGCGAAGCGTGTGTACTGGAACCTCTCTCGGAGCGTGCTGCTCGAAGAAGCAGTCCGCCGCGGGGAAGGACACGTGAGCGCAGCTGGCGCGATCGTGGTCAACACCGGCAAGTACACGGGGCGCTCACCCAACGACAAGTTCATAGTCCGCGAGTCGTTCAGCGGCGAGAAGATCGACTGGGGCAAGGTCAACCGAGAGTACGAGGCGACCAAGTTCGACCTACTGCATGCTCGGCTCTCTGCGTACATGCAGGGCAAGGAGCTGTACGTTCAAGACTGTCGAGGCGGTGCCGCCAAGGACCACGCTCTGGACCTCCGCGTGATCAGCACCAGCGCTGTCCACTCGCTGTTTGCCCGCACGATGTTCCTGCGCCCGACCAAGGAAGAGCGCGCCAGGCACGTGCCCCAGTTCACCGTGTTGCACGCTCCGGAGTTCAAGGCGGACCCGACGATCGACGGCACCAACAGTGAAGCCTTCGTGATCGTCAACTACGAGAAGAAGCTCTGCCTGATCGGCGGTACGGCTTACGCGGGCGAGATCAAGAAGAGCGTGTTCAGCGTGCTGAACTACCTGCTTCCGCTCAAGGGCGTGTTTCCAATGCACGCTTCCGTCAATGTCGGCCCGAATGGTGACTCGGCGATCTTCTTCGGCCTGAGCGGCACCGGCAAGACCACGCTATCTGCCGATCCGGCGCGTGAGCTGATCGGCGACGACGAG
>JAUILJ010000505.1 GCA_030433055.1 Polyangia bacterium | reverse complement strand
CCTCAGCGACGAGCCGCATCGAGAGCAGTGGGCAGGCGATCATCAAGGGCCCGCTGGCGTTGTAGAAGAACTGACGCAGAACCTCGGCGCTCAGCAGCTTGTCGGCGCTCAGGCCGAAAATGTAAAACAGGATCCCGCTCATCAGCAGCATCCCGCTGACCACGATGGCTCCCAAAGGTGAGCGTCGGTAGGCCCGCAGCTCCCGTCCGGCGATCAGCCACACATTGCTTAGCGACCTCATCAGTGAGCGCCTCCGTTCGTTTCCGTATGGGCGCTTCCCTCAGCGAGCCGCATGAACACGCTCTCCAGCTCGTGCTCGCTGCGGCCCAACTCCAGTAGCTCGGCACCCGATTCGACGATCTGCCTGGCGATCACCGCCCGCTGGTCGGTTTCAGTGCGGATCTCCGCGCGCAGGGCCTGCCCATCGGCGGTGAGCGCGGTCACCTCCACGCCGCTCATCGTGTCGAGTAGCTCTCGGAGCGCCGCGCGATCCACACCAGCCACCAGCAGGGACAGCCGCATCCCGCCCAAGGTACGATTCACGATCGCTGCTTCGTCGTCGTCAGCGACGATACATCCGTCCCGGATCACCAGCAGTCGATCGCAAGTCTGGCTAATTTCCGAGAGGATATGGCTGGAGATCAGAACCGTGTGATCGCCGGCGAGGCCGCGGATCAGGTGCCGCATCTCCACGATTTGACGCGGGTCTAGGCCGCTGATCGGTTCGTCCAAGACGACGAATCGCGGTCGATGCACGATCGCCTGGGCGATACCCACGCGCTGCTGGAAGCCGTGGCTCAACGTCCCGATCACCTGGTCCAGGCGAGGTCCAACTCCGGTCTGCTCGGCGACTCGTTCCACCTGTTTACGAACATCCGCCTTCGCAACCCCCTTGAGCCGGGCTGCGAACGAGAGAAACTCGCGCACGGTCATCTCCGGGTACAGTGGCGGTTTGTCCGGCAAGTAGCCGACCCGCGACCGCACCTCGTCGGGGTTGTCGACCACATCGAAGCCGTCGACGATGACCTGGCCTGCGGACGGCAACAGATCACAGGCAAGCACGCGCAGCGTGGTGGTCTTTCCCGCTCCGTTCTCACCCAAGAGGCCAACGACCTGGCCCGGCTGCACCTCGACGTCGATCGGACCCACCGCTCGGTTCGGGCCGTAATATTTGTAGAGACCTCGGATCTGAATCACTTGCTCGAAGCTCCCGTTTGCCTGGCCCATCCCCGGGCCTGCGCTCCCAGGCGCAGGGACCGACGCTCGCCCAACGAACTCATGCTCGTCGCCGCGCCGGCGTTGGCGCAGAAAAGGCGGCCGTTCAGACCAGCACGCCGGGCCGCTTATTCCCCAAAGGTTCAGCCGTTGCAAGCGTAGGCCCGCTCACTGCCCGAAACGTGGACGGCCTGGGCCTCCCCGCCAGGCTTGCTAGGCTCCGGGCACCTGTGTCTCAGGTCCCCCAAGAACTGCCCCCCGGAGCCCGCCTTCATCACCCAAGGGCCGAGGCGCGTGGTCACGAGGCTGCTGAGATCGTGCGAGAGCTCCAGAGCGCGGCTTCGCGACTGGGCCTCAGCCAGCTCGCGGTCACCTCAGCGGAGCCCCTGGAGCTGGCCGGGCCCGCCTGGCAGGGCTGGATCGCGGCCGGCCGTCGTGGCGCGATGGACTACCTGAGTGAAGGTCAGCGGGCGGACCCGCGATCGATCCTTCCACAGGCCCGCAGCGTGATCTGCGTGGCCATGCCCTACGCCACGAACACGCCGTTCATCCCCTTGGGGCGCCTTGCGCAGAAGCCGGTAGAGCGCAAGGCGGTGGGCGAGCTTGCGGGCTATGCTCAGGGCCAGGACTACCACCCGCTGCTCTGGAACCGACTGCTGGCGCTGGGCGATATCCTCGCGGATCTCGCGGGGAGGCCCGTCTTGGGGCGGCCCTGTGTGGACACCGCGCCCCTCTTGGAGCGGGCGCTCGCCGCTCGCGCGGGGCTCGGCTTCGTGGGCAAGAACGGACTGTTGATCGCACCCGGAGGCAGCAGCTTGCTGTTACTGGGAGAGTTGCTGGTCGACGTCGAACTGCCCCCGGGGGCGCCGATGAAGGACCGCTGCGGCGAGTGCACGAACTGCCTCAGTGCTTGCCCCACGGCAGCTTTCGTCGGCCCCTACGTGCTGGATGCTCGCCGCTGTATCGCCTACCTCACGATTGAACTCCAGGGCCCCATACCTCGCGACCTGCGTGCGCTGATCGGTACCCGGGTGTTCGGTTGTGATGTTTGCCAGAGCGTTTGTCCCTTCAATGCGCCGAACGCACAAGCCAGGGTTGGCAGCGCCCCCGAGCTGACGTCGCGTCGCTCCACGCTCTCCCTGATAGAGCTATTGGAGCTCGGTGCGTCACGCTACCGCAGCGTCGTACGCCGGTCGGCGCTGCGGCGAGTCAGCCGCGCACAGCTCGCCCGCAACGCTGCTGTTGCGCTGGGTAATCTCGGGGACCCGCAACATACGGCGTCCCTGTACCGGGCTGCGCAGGAGCATTCGAGCGTGGTGGTGCGGGAACACGCCACGTGGGCGCTGGGGCGCCTCGGGGCAGAATGCGAGCTTCGAGCCCTGAGCGCCGAGGCGCAGCCCGAGGCGGTGCGTGTGGAAGCCTGTCGCAGCCTCTCCGAACTTCTTGACCGCACCGCCGACGCCACGTAACTCCATAAAGCGATGCGAGGGAACGAGGGGGTCGCGGCCAAGCTGGGCCGAGCAGCGATGGGCCAGGGAGTGATGCGGTGGCTGCGTGCCCGCACCGGTGGGGTCATGCCCTGGCTGGCCGTGGGCACCTTGCTCGGCGTGCTCTTCGTCACCGCGCCAGCGGCGGCGGACCTGCCGAGCCCAGACCCCGACGCCAAGCCGGTCGCCGCGTCGCCTTCAGCCGCCCCAACTGCGAACCCTGGGGAAACGAGCGAACTGGCTGAGGCGGAAGCGCCCCCGGTCGTCACGCCCAAAGGACACCGGAAGCGTCCTGTGTTCATGGCGTTGCTCGCCGTTGGGTTCTTGATCTTCGCCAGCGTGGTCGGCGCGAACGACAAGCCCGAGGGTGACGCCCCGAATCCCTTGAAGCCTGCCGCCTGATGCGCTGAGCGCTTCGGGACGAAGCGCTCAGCAGAGGGTCAGGCGAAGATCGAGCGACGCTCCTAGAAGATGGCGCGCTTGAGGAACGCGAGGGTGCGATCCCACGCCTGTGCCGCGCACTCCTCCGCATACACTTCAGGCCGCTTTTCGTTCATGAAGGCGTGCTGGGCGTCGTAGCGAAACAGCTCGTAGTTGACGTTGCCAGCCTTGAAATCGGCCTCCAGCGCGTCGACGGCTGCGGGGGTGCACCAGTCGTCCTGGGTGGCGAAGTGACACTGCAGCGGGATCTTGATGGTCTTGGGATCCGCTACCGCCGCTGGCGGGATGCCATAAAAGCAGACCCCTGCATCCATCCCCTGAACCCGCACCGCGCTGATCAGGGTGAGCGCTCCGCCCATGCAGAACCCAGCGACACCCACCTTGGAGGGCTTTTCCTTAAGGAAAGAAACTGCGCCCTGAACATCCTGCTCGGCGGCGTCGATGAAATTCAGCTCACCCATCATGTGATTCGCTTCGTCACCGTCCTTGGCGATCTTGCCGCGGTAAAGGTCCGGTACGAGCGCGCGAAAGCCCTCCTTCGCCAGGCGCTCTGCAAGCCCTTTCATCTGCTCGTTGAGCCCCCACCACTCCTGGATCAGCACCACGCCCGGAGCGTCGCCCTCCCCCGCCAAGTAGCCCGGACAAGTCTTCCCGTCAGGTCGCTTGAACTCCATCAGTTCGCCCATGCGTCTGTCTCCTCCTTCGCTGGCTGGCCCGCGGCGCGGACCGCAGGCAAGCCTACACGCCAGTACTGTCGAGGGACAGTCCGCGACGGCTTTCCGGGACGCCGCTCCCACTCTGACCGCCGGGCGCCTTCGCGGCCGCGGCCAGCATGCCTCACTCGAGAAGCGCGTTCGTCGCGCGCAGAACGCACACATTCGAGTTAGAATGTGCAGCCAAGCCATGACCGACATCACGAACCCGGATGCAAGCGACCGCGTACGCAACGAATGGCTGCGGCGCGTCGAGGCAGAGTACCGCTCCGCCGCGATCACCCAGCACCTCACGCTCTGGCTGATCCAGATCGGCGCGTCTCCGGATCTGATCAGCGACGGCCTGCGTATCGTGGAGGACGAGCTTGCTCACGCCGAGCTGAGCCATGAAGTCTATGTCGATGGTGGCGGTCAGGACCCGCCCCACATCGTGCGAGAGTCTCTGGCGCTGCCCCGATGTCATGGCGATCCGCTGGAACTCGACGTGTTGCGAGCTGGAGTCGATATTTTTTGCCTTGGGGAAACGGTGGCGGTCCCGCTCTTCAAGGAGCTACGGGATCGCTGCACCGTGGCCAGTGCAAAAAAGACGCTGGATCGCGTGTTGAAGGATGAGGTACGCCATCGAGACTTCGGTTGGACGCTGCTCGCCTGGCTCATGGACTCACCACGCGAGCCTGAATATCGGCGCTTGATCGAGAACGAACTGCCGCGCATGTTCGGGCGAATTCGTCGCCTGTACGCCCCTGCGAGCGCGCACAGAGATCGGGAGATGGGCGACGACGAGCGCGCCTGGGGGCTGATGCCAAGCGCACGCTACGGGGAGATCCTCCAGCGGGCGCTCGAGCGAGACTACATTCCACGTTTCAAGGAACACGGCCTCGACGCACAAGCCGCCTGGGACGCCTCCCAAGCGCCAAGCTGAAGCTTTCTCGGTTCAGCCGGGGAGCAACGCAGCGCGGCGCTGGCGACCTGCCCCAGGCGATGATTTGCGCACGTCGCGCGCCCCGGTAGAGTGACCCTCGGGGACGGCTCATGACTGACACGCATCGCTTGGTTGGCCTTTTGATCTTGGGGTTAGGGGTAGTCGCTAGCGCCTGCTCCGGGGACGACAATCCATCCGGGGGAGACGGAGGGTCGGCGGGAGTGGCTGGCAGCTCTGCGGCGGGTGCCGCTGGCACCACGAGCGGCGGTAGCGGAGGCACATCGGCAGCGGGAGCCGCGGGCGTTGGTGCCACCGCTGGCAGCGGAGGAACCACTGCGCCCTACCCGCTCCGCCTCAGTGAAACGGGCCTCTACTCCGACATCTCCGCTGAAGCGCTCGCGCAAGACGTGGAGCCCTTCGAGCCCCAGTTCAAGCTGTGGTCAGACAGCGCGACCAAGCGCCGCTGGGTATACCTGCCCCCAGGCGCGCAGATCGACACCAGCGACCCGAACTACTGGGTGTATCCACAGGGAACCAAGCTTTGGAAAGAGTTCACGCGGGGCGCAACTCGAGTCGAGACACGCATGCTGGAGAAGACCGCTGAAGGCTGGACGATGATCGCCTACCAGTGGGAGACAGACATGTCAGATGCGGTGGCGGTTCCGGATGGAGTTGCCGACGCTTCTGGCACGGCGCACGACATTCCGAGCATCAACCAGTGTCACCAGTGCCACAACAATCTGCCTGACCGCTCACTCGGCTTCACGCAGGTACAGCTCGCCCACAGCGGTGGCGGGCTGACCCTGCAGGGCCTGATCGACGGAGGCCGCCTCTCCAATCCGCCCACCAGCCCACCGGTTGTCCCTGGGGACGCAACCGCTCAGGCAGCCCTGGGCTACCTTCACGCCAATTGCGGCATGTGCCACAACCCCAAGTCTCAGACTTTTTTCCGGGTGGATATGGAACTCTGGCTCCAGACGGATGCGCTGGCCAGCGTGGAAACGACGCGCACTTACCTCACGACCGTCAATGTTGCACCGCTCGAAGGGATCCCCGCGGGGACCACCGCGCGGATCGCTCCGAAGGACCCGCAGCACAGCGCGGTGCTGGGTCGAATGAAGAGCCGAGAGCTCTCCGTTTCGATGCCGCCCTTGGGGACCGAAGACGTGGACATGGCGGGCTCGAACGCCGTCGAAGCCTGGATCAACGCGCTCTGAGTTCCGAGCCCCGAGCCAAACGGGAAAAGGCGCCTCGCTGCTCGGAGACGGCCGCTGCTCGGAGACGGCCGCTGTTCGGAGGCGGCCGCTGTTCGGAGGCGGCCGCTGTTCGGAGGCGGCCGCTGTTCGGAGGCGGCCGCTGTTCGGAGGCGGCCGCTGTTCGGAGGCGGCCGCTGTTCGGAGGCGCCCACTGATCGGAGACGCCTCGACCGCCCACACCGGGGATCGATCTACCTTGCCGAGCGGCTGATCAGAGCGTACCGC
>JAUILJ010000504.1 GCA_030433055.1 Polyangia bacterium | reverse complement strand
TTCGCGTTTGGTCTGCTCCACGGCCTCGGCTTCAGCGGAGCCTTGAGGGACCTTGGGCTCTCGGGTCGCGAGATCGCCGCGCCACTGCTCGGGTTCAACGTCGGCGTGGAGCTGGGCCAGCTCGCCGTCGTCGTGCCTTGCTTCGCTCTGCTAGCCTGGCAGCGCAAGGTTCGCTCGACTTGGAGCGTTCCGCTGCGCACCTGGGCGGCCGCGAGCCTGAGCTTGGTGGCTGCGTTCTGGTTCGTTGAGCGCGCGTTTGCTTGAGCTGTTTCTACGCAGCAATTGCATGAAGCAGCACTAGGTTGGCGGCAGGTGCCGCCGCTCCACCTGGTGTGAGGAATCGATCACGAGCACGACAAGTTCTGGCCCACCCGCCGCTCCTCGGCCTCGTAGTGTGGACCCATGCGACGAAGGACGCTTGGGTATCTAGGTTGGACCAGCTTGCTGCTGTGCGCGAGTGTTGCTGCGTGCGCGGCGGGCGACGACTCGTCCCCCCAGGGAAACGGCGGTAGCGGCGCAAGCTCGGGGTCAGGCCCCGGTGGAAGCGGCAACGGCGGGAGCGCCGGATCCAGCGGCAACGGAGGCTCAGGCGGCGGCATCGACGATCCTCCCGTGGAATGCTCCGGGAACGAAGCCGACGCCGGGGGCTTCACGCTCGTCGAGTTACCCAAATGGAAGGACGGGGCCAAGGCGGCGTACTCGATGATCCACGATGACGCCTGCGGACCCGGGCTGCGGGGCATCGATCAGCTGGCGGTGCCAGCGCTGAACGCACGGGGACTCAAGGCGGGCATCGCCCCGTTCGTCGAGGCCTGCGAAGAGGGCCAGCTGTGGGACATGGTCAAGCAGATCGAGGCTGAGGGTCACGAGATCGTAAACCACTCCTACACGCACCCGGAGATCTCCATCGAGAACGCGCCCACGGAGGTCGTAGGTGCAAAGGCCGAGTTCGAGAAGTTCACGGTGAACCCCGTCACCTTCTACATATTCCCGTTTGACTACTTCACCCCTGAAACCCTCGCCGCGGTGGGCAACGCGGGGCACATCGGCGCTCGAGGGGGGAATCGCGACGACAACGACGGCTTCGACAATCCTCCGATCAACAGTGCTGATCCCGGCCAGGATCTCGAAGTGGAATTTGACGTTTGGCCGAGAACCTACTCCAAGTACGCGCTGTTCAAGGCAGAAGACATCCTCTCGGTGCACGTGTGGAACGCCATTGAGCGCGGCGGCTGGGCGCTGCGAGAGTTCCACAGCGTATCTCAGGACGACGTGCCACCCAGCGATGGATCACAAGGTTTCGGTCCAGTTCCACTCAAGACCTACGAGGCGCACCTGGATTTCCTTGTGGAAGCATATCGCGCGGGCGCAGTCTGGACCGCGACCCCCTCCAACGTAGTGCGCTACCGCCACGCGCGCAGCGCGTGCAAAGCCAGCTTGAGCGGCAGCACGCTAAGCTACGACACGTCTGCAAGCGACTGCCAGCAGTTCGCGACGCCGATCAGCGCGATCCTGAAGACCGAGAAGGACGTGATGAGCATCCAGGCAAAGCAAGCTGGGGTAGCGGTAGAGACTCGCAAGATCGACGCCAACACCTTCAGCGTGACGGCGGACCCGACACTGGGCGATGTTGAGCTCTCCGGGTGCGGCGTCGAAGGACCCAGCGTGTCCGTGCAGAGCATCCCACCGAAGCCTGAGCCCGCGGCCAGCGTGTGCGACCTGCAGCAGGTTGTCGGAACCGGAGCCCCGGGCATGATGGACGACCTCGAGCGCCCCCCGGAACAGTTCCAAGTACTGCCAAACCCGTCTCAGGGAGACGGCCGGGATGGAACTTGGTCCTGGTACCCGCAAAACGTCAGCGTCGAGCTGTTCGCCGACGGCGCGAACAACGTCATTCGCTACGCAGGGAGCAACCTCGGCGCCTGGACCGGGGTCACTCTAGCATTTCTAGGCGGAAATGGAGCTGGAGCGTGCTATGACGGCTCCGCCTACCAAGGGCTCCGCTTCAAGATCAAGGGTAGCGTCAACACCAGCGATGAACTGAACGGCAAGGCGATCGTCAGCCTGGTGACTGCCGAAACGCAGACGCGCGTGTACGGCGGCGACCTCAACGGAGAGGGAGGTCACTTCAACAAGCAAATCGACGTGACCACCAGCTGGCAAACGCTGGAGCTTCGCTGGGCCGACTTCGACAAGCCAACCTGGGGTGCAAC
This sequence comes from Polyangia bacterium, assembly GCA_030433055.1. Classification (GTDB taxonomy): domain Bacteria; phylum Myxococcota_A; class Polyangia; order Polyangiales; family Polyangiaceae; genus JAHBVY01. The sequence continues at coordinate 4,046 of JAUILJ010000504.1, read as the reverse complement.
TACAGCGCTCAGCGCCGTAGCGGTTACGAAGCTTCAGGCCATCGACTGGGGGATCAGCGACAAGGCAACTACGTTCGAGCTGTTCATCGACGACGTCGAACTCTTCTAAACAGGCGGTAGAAGCGCCCTGCGAATCAACGAACCCGCCTGCCCACGCAGGCGGTGCCCGCGTCGGAACGGCACACAGCCCTCACTTGTGTGTTCTTGCGCGAGCACATGGCATCGCCTCAGGCGCTCTTCACGTTGGCGTCATCATTGCCGCCATTGAGGATCGCCTGGATCTTGAGTGCTCGACCCACCGCTTCGTACAGACCTCCGCGGGGAATCAAGGCGTTCGCAAAGCGCAGCTGGTCGTCCGGAGTCGTCAGCCCCTCCAGCCCCGCTTCCACCATGGTCTTGGCGACCACGTCGATGGCCGTCTTCTGCCCGAGTACTTGGGCCAGCTTCTTGGTGACGGTGTCGCGTCCGATCATGTTCATGAGAAGTGAGCTACTCGCGCTTCGACGCGCGCCGCACCGTCCGGGCTCATGTCCTGCATCGCCTGAACGTACATTGGGCTCGTCATCCCGTACCAAACGAAGGTGCGTCGATAACCTTGTAGCTGGCTTTGCTGGATACGCTCGGTTTCTTCGGCACTGAAGCCAGTAGCACCCGGCTCGGAGCCGTCCGTCGCGCGACCAGTCGCTCGGCCTAGGCTGCGGACGTCCATCTCTGCCTGCTGAGCGAGCAAGCCATCGAACGCGGCCAGGATGTCCAGATAGTCATCGAACGCTTGGCTTATGGCCTTCGGCGTCGCCATGGAGACCAGCTTCGCCAACTCGAGCGCGTCGATCTTGGCGTGCTGAGACTCCTCCAGCCAATGATGCTTGAGGATGCTCGCGAACAGCGGATCGATCTCACGGTTGTCCTTCACGCACTCGGTGTAGTGGTGCTGAGTCATCAACTCGATGTGGAGCGTGATCATCATCACGGAAATGGGCGACTTGCTCAGAATCACCTGAGCCACCTCGGCTGCGGACTCCAGCACCTCCGCGGGCGACGGGAAATCTCGGTCGAAGGCGGCGCGGTATCGCTCGAAGAGCCGTTGGTGCTTCACCTCCTCATCAGCGAAGCGCACCAGCGCGCGAATGGCGTCGCGATCGCCAAACATCTCCGCCTGGGCGTGCTGAACCACTGTCACGAGGATGTACTCCTCAACGAACGCGAACAGGTTCAGGTAGGCGTTGCCAGAGATCTGGTTGAGCTTGAGCCGTTGGTCCTCCGTCAGGAAATCCAGGCTCGAGTTGGGCACGAGTGCCTCCGGCAGGAAAGCCCGCGAGAAGTCCAGCCGCGTGTCCGGTGGCATCACCTCGTCTACTCGCCAAGACGTGCGCTCCGAGTTCTTCACACAGGACGCGTAGTCGTAGTTGAACTTCAGCATTGCGGTCTCCATCGCGGCCTCCCCCCCTTGTCGATCACTCAGCCACAAGTCTCACTCGTCTGGCCGACCCACACAACAGCTTGAGCCCAAGAATCAGCACGGAAATGTTAGCGCCGCGACGCAGCGCGTGCGCTCGCGATCAACGCCGCAGGCGCGTGGGGCCCGCGCCGAGTCCTCGAGCTTGTGCGCCCATGTCCTCGGATGTCCCGCGCGACGCCACGTCGCAGGACAACGTGCGCAGTTTCGACCCCAGCGGCGGGCCCATGCGGGTCGACACCGGTGTCGGCTGGCGCAGCTGATTTTCCCCTCGAAGCGGGCACGCTCACACCGACCACTCCATGCTGCCCCGTTTCGAGGCACTTCCGCATCCTGGTCGGGATCTCAAAGCGCCATTCAGGCACAACTGCACTCAGTGCAGCCATCGGAGCTATCGAAACTTAGCAACCGTGGGTTGCGAATCCGAACGCGTTGGCGTTACGCACTCAGCATGGATGGGATGTTAGCCGGACTGGCAAGCAAGTTGGTGGATTGGTCGGCCCGCATCGTGGGTGTACTTCTGGCGCTCCTCGTAGCGCTGCTCATCGCTCGATGGCTTCAGCGCGCGACCGAGCGCGTGATGGAAAGGCGCGGGGTAGACACGACGCTGCGTGGCTTCGTCGGCGCCATGGTTCGCTACACGGTGCTCACCGTCGCGATCGTGAGTTGCCTCGGCGTCTTCGGTATCCAGACCACGAGCATCGCCGCGGTGCTTGGTTCCGCGGGGTTAGCGATGGGCCTCGCGTTCCAGGGCACGCTCAGCAACTTCGCTTCCGGGGTGATGCTCTTGGTGTTCCGCCCCTTCAAGGTAGACGACGTGATCCAGGTCAGCGGCACCGTCGGAAAGGTCACACGCATCGACCTGTTCACGACCGATCTCGTGACGGGGGACAATCGAAAGATCATCGTCCCGAACAAGAACGTCTTCGGGAACACGATCGAGAACATGACCGCGCTAGACACGCGTCGAGTCGACGTGGAAATAGGCGTAGACTATGGCGGCGACATCGACGTCACTCGAGACACACTCGAGGCGGCAGCGCGAGAAGTCGAGCTGGTGCACGACGACCCAGCGCCTCACGCTGTGCTCACGGGGCTTGGCGCCTCCAGCGTCGACTGGTCGCTGCGCTGTTGGTGCAACACCGCAGACTACTGGGCGGTGCGCGAATCCTTAATCCGTGCGGCAAAGAAGGCCCTGGACGAGAAGCAGCTGGGCATCCCGTTCCCCCAGGTCGACGTGCACCTCGACAACCAAGCGCTCAGCGCGCTCGCGAAGAAATAGCCCCCCGAGGGACCCCGCCCCTCCGGCCCGCCGTTCGGAGGGTCGAGCGCCCCGAGCACGCGGCGCTCAGGTACCGATCCAGACTTGTTCAAGGGCGCCGTCAGACCCCAAATCAGCATTCTCACCGCGGTGAATTGGGCACGAAACATTCGTGAAACCTTCGCACGGGTACTCCCGGGGGCACGGCGAACTCGACGAGTCCGCCCACCCGCATAGTAGGCCGGTCCCTGGCTGAACCACACAGCTCGGCCGGTCAGATCCAAGGCAGCAGCACTTGGCACGTCTCTCCCTGGAGACGGATGAGGGCTGCTCTCGCCGGGAGAGACAGATGAAAAAGGTCGAAGCGATCATCAAGCCGTTCAAGCTGGACGAGGTCAAGGACGCGCTCAGCGAAGTCGGCATCCAGGGCATGACGGTGACCGAGGTCAAAGGCTTTGGGCGCACCGGTGGAAAGAAGGAAGTGTACCGTGGCTCTGCCTACGTCGTGGACTTCGTACCCAAGGTAAAGGTCGAGATCGTCATTCCCGACGCCCTCACCCACCAGGTGATCGATGCCATCGAGAAGGCCGCGAAGACCGGCCGCATCGGAGACGGCAAGATCTTCGTCAGCCCGATCGACGACGCTGTGCGTATTCGCACGGGCGAACGCGGCGACGAAGCCATCTGAGCTGCCTGTGCGTCGCTAGCGAAGCATCGCAAGGCGAATAACCGCACGGAATAGTAACGAGGACTGCCAGGCGCCTGCTGCGCCTGGCACATCAGCATCAACAGCGCATCCGCGCAGTGCGTCGGGCCGAGGGAGGTCCGGCGGATCGAAACAGGCGCGCACGCGCCAATCACAGAACCAGTTCGGGAGCGGGTTGGCGCCCCTAGACGCCACCTAACCACACCCGCAATCGTGGCACTCCCTCGAGGCCACCAGTCGAGCATAGGGTAAGGAGCACACAGCAAATGACACCGAAAGAAGCGATCGAGTTTGGCAAGAAGAACGGCGCCGTCATGGTGGACCTCAAGTTCATCGACTTGCCGGGCAAGTGGCAGCACCTGACCGTGCACAAGAGCCAAATTGACGAAAGCAGTTTTACCGATGGGGTCGCGTTCGACGATCATGGCGTCAGCACCAGCGAAGAGGCGCTTTTCTTTTACGGTCAACCCGGATGTGTCGATTTGCGCGATTTGCGCAGGGTGATCCTCCCTCAGCTCTTTCAGGGCGGGCGTTTCTTCTCGCCCCCACACGGCTACCTGCACGCGGCGGTCGAGGACACCGCGCAGGGCGGCAAGCGTTATCTCGCTCGCATTGCTGGGCAC
>JAUILJ010000503.1 GCA_030433055.1 Polyangia bacterium | reverse complement strand
CCTGGGTGCGATGCTGGCGTTGGAGACGTTCTGTCCACTCAAGCTCGCCATCACCCAGAAGTTGCCGCTTACCCGCTTGTGCAAGATCGGACCGACGCTGCTTCCGTACCAGCCGGTTTGCGCGGGCGTGCCCGCGCTGAATGTGTAGGTCAAGAAGCCGCTCTCAGTTGTTCCGATATCGAAACTCGCGCCCGACGCATTGAAGTTCTCCGCCGTCCACTGGCTGAGGGTGCAAGGGTCTTCGAACTCATCGTCGAGGCCCGTGGGGCACCCAGCGCCGCCGGCGCCGCCTGCAGACGTGCCCGCGGTGCCGCTGCCGCCGATCCCTGCTCCGCCGCTCCCACCGCCACTACCACCGGTCGCCTGAGTGCCCGCGCTCCCCGCGTCTCCAGCGCTACCGCCAGCACCGACCCCGGCAGAGGCGGCGCTGCCTCCGCTACCGCCCGGGAGATCTCCGCCGCTTCCGCCGCTCCCCCCCTGGCTCGTCCCTCCCGAGCCGGCGCCGCCGCTGGGCTTGTTCCCCGAGTCATCGCTGCACGCTGGAACCAGCGCGAGCAACGACACGCCTAACCCCAAACCCAAGCTACGTAGTGCACTCATCAAGACCTCCAGGTATCAGACGCTTTCGCAAGTCTAGTGCCAATCCCGCCTACGCCGCTGCCCAGACCTCAACCCCGCTGCTCCGCGCCGAAGCTCGCGGGGAACACCTCGTTTGAAGATCCGCTCAGCTCTCGACGCTGGGTGATGGAAGCCGCGCCTGTGGGGTCTACAGCGCGCAGCCTCCCACCACCCCAGCGCATTGCAGACGAAAAATCCCCAGCTGCACCGCACGCACTCGCCACCACCAACCCGGCACAGCCCCTGCACTCTGGCCGGAATGGCTCCGCAGGCCAGCTGGACTCCCTACCCTGTGATTCCGCGGCTTTGCCCGCTTTCCCCAGACAGCTATACAGCTGGGGTGAGCGAGCGACTGCCGGGAGGACCCACGCGTGCCGTGCGCGAAGAAGCCGTGCAAGCCCCGCTCGCCGTGCGCATTCGAGTCCTCGGAGCGCCAGCACAGCCCGAGGAGTGGGTGCTCAAGGAAGGGCGCTGCGTGGTCGGTGCTGCGCCGGGCTGCGACGTGATCATCAATGACCCGACCGTCTCGCGCCGCCATCTCGAGCTCGGGCTAGTCGCTGAAGGGGTGTCGGTGCGAGATCTTGGGAGCCGCAACGGCACGCAATACCTGGGGCAGCGCATCGAGAGCGCGATCCTCACTCCCGGGAGCGAGCTGAGTCTCGGCTCCGTGAGTCTCAAGCTCGAGCTGACGGAGCTGCTCGATCTGCCCCTCGCCAGCGATGGCTACCGTGGCCTCTTGGGGAGGTCGCCGAGCATGCTCAAGCTGTTCGCCATCCTGCAGCGCCTGGAGGGCTCGCTGGTCAGCGTGCTGCTGGAAGGCGAAAGCGGCACCGGAAAAGAGCTGGTCGCCAGAGCCATCCACGACGGCTCTCGCGTATCCGCAGGGCAATTCATTGCGATAAACTGCGCGGCGCTTGATCGCGAGCTGGTGAAGAGCGAGCTGTTCGGACATCGCAAGGGAGCCTTCACCGGAGCATCGGAGACACGCCCGGGCGCCTTCGAGTTGGCCGACGGCGGAACGCTGTTCCTCGACGAGATTGGCGAGCTCCCCCTGGACGTGCAGCCGGTGCTGCTCCGCGCCCTCGAGGCGCGGGAAGTGACCCGCGTCGGTGAGAACCTGCCACGCGCCGTCAATGTGCGGGTCGTCGCGGCGACGAACAAGAACCTGGACGAAGCGCGCCGCAGCGGACAGTTCCGCGAGGATCTATTCTTTCGTCTCGCCGTGGTGCGCCTCGAGCTGCCGAGCCTGGCTCAACGCCGGCAAGACATTCGGCTCCTGGCCAGCGCGTTTGCCCACAAGGCCGGCGGCGCCGTACTCCCCGAGGACGTCTTGACCTCCCTGGAGAACCAGAGCTGGCCAGGCAACGCCCGGGAGCTGCGCAACGCGGTCGAGGCGTACCTCGCTATCGGTTTGCTCACCCAGAGCGCGGCGGGGAGCGAGCTCGAGGGTCCGCTCGAGAGTTGGGTGGATCCCACCCAGGCCTACGCCGAGCAAAAGGACGCGCTGCTCGCAGCCTTCACCCGCATCTACCTCGAACGACTGCTGGAACACACCGGCGGGAACCAGTCGGAAGCGGCGCGCATCGCGGGCCTCGAGCGCAGCTACCTCGGCAAGCTGGCGAGTAAGCTGGGAGTGAAGCGATGAGAGGTATTTCGGCCAGCTGGCTGCGGTGTGTGACCCTGGGCGCGTGCGCGATGCCGCTACTCGGCGCGTGCGGGGGGTTGCTTGAGATCGACGACCTGGAGTTCACAGGCAACGGCGGCAGCGGGGGAGCGGCCGGGAGCAGCGCTGGCAACGGTGGAAACGCGGGAGATCCCAGCGGTGGCAGCGCCGGGTCGGTCGCCGGCAGCGCAGGCGCGGGGGGGAGCGCGGGCACTCGAGCGACGGGTGGCAGTGGAGGCACTGGTGGTTCCGCAGGGAATTCTACCGGCGGGAACGGTGGCTGCGGGCTCGGGAGCGAATACGATGACATCAGCGCCCTTGGTTGCTTTCAGCAACAGGTGGCTGGCAGCACCATCGACGTCACCAGCAACCAGCTTCACATCACCCCGGTGGTCAACCCGTGGTTTGGCAGCGATGAAGGCGTCTTCGTCTATCAGACCGTGGGCAGCGACGATTTCGTCGCCGTGAGTCGGGTGCGGGTGGAGTCGACGACCAACCCGCCCAACGTACCTCAGGACGCGTTCGCGGGAGGCGGCATCGTGATGCGTGCACCGACCAGCGGCGCCAACGTCTTGGCGAGCCTCACCACCTTCGAGCTGGACGGAGGTGGCACCTTCGGAGCCCTGGGTCAGTTCACCCTCCCCGGGGCCTCGATCAGCCAAAACTTCCGCCGCACTCAGGGGAGCACCATCGAAGGCTACATCGCGCTGTGTCGCGCGGGCTCGACAGCATTCGTCGCGACCCGCCTGGAGACCGACCCCAACTTCGCCCACGTCGCCACCATTGGTCCGACCCAGGCGCAGCCAGGACCCGACGCCACGACCCTCACCCAGCTCGGCAGCAGCGCGCACATCTATCAGTCCAGCAGCACCCCGGATACGGTGGTCTGGATCGACTACCTGCGAGTCAGCCTGCGCAACGTGGCCGACGCAGCAGACTGCGCCTCGGCCGCCGCCGCCCTCGACGATTGACTCAAAACGTGGTGCGCAGCACGACCTGCCTGGGCCCCACGCCGACTTGAGTGGAATCCGGGCTCGAGGTCAGCCATAGCACGCCTCCTCCAACGACCAACGCCGCACCGCCGATCAAGGTCCAGGTGCTGACCCCGGCGTAGAACAGCGCGTCGTCCTTGGCCGCTTCATTTTCCTCAGGGCAAATCTTGTCGACGCAGCCATCCTTCGCGGCATCGGCGCGATCGTTGGCCTTGAGCCAGCTGAAGCCGGAGACGCCAAGGGATACCGCGCCCAAGCCCACCATCCCCAGTGAAAGCCAGGTGGGCACTCCGGCTCCGCTCGCAGAGTCTGCGGGCGTTGCGCTCGGCTCCTTCACCAGCCCTGATGTCTGCGCCGAGTGTGGGGTTGGGGGTGAGACGCGCTGCTCGAGCTTCAGGATCAACTTGCGAGTGCCCTCGGCTGCAACCAGCTCCACCGTTTCGACGATGCGCTTGCCCCCTGCCTGCAGGGTGACGGTGTGCTTTCCTGGGTTGAGGCGCAGCGCTTCGCCCAGGCGCGCAGCTGAGCCGTCGACCGATAGCTCGTACTCCCCGGGTGCGGTGTCGGTCTCGACGTGCAGCTTCGGAATACTCAGCTCGAGCGCGTCGAGCTCCCGCGCCGCGTCGTCACGCGCACGCTGCCACGCAGCGTCTTCACCTGGCTTGCCTGCGCGTTCCACCGAGGCCAGGAGGCGCGAGGCCTCGATCAGATCTCCCAGCTTGCGCTTGGCACGAGCCATGTAGAGCACGAACACCGGCGAGTGCACCCGCTCTTCCGCCGCACGGAAACGCTCGAAGGCCTCTGCCCAGCGCTTGGCATCGAACGCGGAGAGGCCCTCGTAGCCAAGCCGCCGCGCCTCCGCGCGCGCGGCCTCGTCAGGTTCGGACGCTGGCTGCGCCGCCAGCGGGGAAGCGCAGAGGAGCAGCAACGCAAGTCCGCGCGCAGGCAAGCTGCCTGCCCCTGAAATCCGAGAGAGCGACGCGGGACGCACACCTGGCTTTTAGCCGAAACCGCGCACGACCGCAGGCCCCGGCGTCAAACCGCCGGATCCCAGCTAGATCCCGAACGTGTCGTCACGCCGGGGCGGCTTCGAGACCGGAGCGGTGGCAGCTCCCGGTTTCGGCTTCTTGCCGGGCTTCACAGGCGGGGCAGTACGCGGAGGCGCAGGCGCTGGGTCGGCGCTGGAAGGCGGCGCGGCGCTGGGCGGCAGCGCGGCGCTGGAAGGCGGCGCGGCGCTGGAAGGCGGCGCGGCGCTGGAAGGCAGCGCGGCGCTGGCGTCCGTGGATGAATCCTGCAGCGAGCTCTGCACGCTGGGCGCTGCAGGCTCGGGGCGCGGCACGGTGTTCGAGGCGAAATAGGCGACGGCACCTAGCCCCAGCACTCCCACCACGAGCACCCCCGCCGGCAACACCCAGCGCGAGCGGCTCTGCGGAGCGACGTGGTGGCTGCTCGCCTCGAGGCTCGCGCCAGCGCTGCGGTCCAACACTTGGGGCGCCGTGAGCTCGACGGTTGGCTCCGAGCGCCCCCAATCCGCCCCCGAAGGGCTTGGGACGGTGCTGGTGCGCGCCGCTACATAACCAGCGAGTTGGGCGTTCGGGTTCACTACCGCACGGAACTCATGCAGCAGCTCCTCGGCGCTCTGGACGCGCTGGTCCCGCTCGCGAGCCAGCGCCCGATCGAAAAAGGCCTGAAAGCGCTCGGGTAACTCGGGGACCCGCTCGCGAATCAAGGGCAGCGGCTCCCAGCAGATCTTGGCGATCGAGTCTCCGACCGTCGCGCCCGAAAACGGCGAGTCCCCGCTCAGCATCTCGAACACGACGACGGCCATCGACCAGAGATCACTCCGCGAATCGACAGCATGCCCCCGAGCTTGCTCCGGGCTCATGTACGCCGGCGAGCCGAGCAACACCCCCTGAGAGGTCGTCGCACCTTCGGGTTGCTCCTGCTTGGCTATGCCAAAGTCGAGCACCTTCAAGACTTCGTCTCCACCTTCGCGCGCCAGGAACAGATTCGAGGGCTTGATGTCCCGATGTACGATCCCCGCGGAATGCGCGACGGCGAGTGCCTTCACCGCTTGCTCGACGACCAGCAACGCGTGCTCGGGGCTGAGCCTGCCCTGCCGGTCGATGCGGCTCTGGAGGTCCTCGCCCTCGAGCAGCTCCATCGCTAGGTAGGGCGCCCCTTCGTGCAGACCGTAGTCGTACACACGGACAACGTGAGGGCTCTTGAGCTGCGCCGCGGCGCGCGCCTCGGTGCGGAAGCGTGCACCCGCCTTGGCGTGCTGCGCCGCTGCCTGAATGAACTTCACGGCGACTTCGACATCCAGCTCGATGTGGCGCGCAATCCACACCTCACCCATGCCGCCACGAGCCAGGGGACGCTCGAGGCGGTACTTCGCGCCGATCAACTCGCCCGCTTCCAGCTCCACGCGAGCCGAAGCTATCACAGGCGAGGCGTTCTGGCCGCTCGCACTCTGCGGGAGCTTGTCAACCGGCCCGTGGCAGCTGATATGGTACCGCCATGGGCGGCACCGCGCAGCGACCCAACGCCTCGGCACCGCCGGTCGGCGCGCGTTCCGGAAGTCGGCAGCTCAACGCGCTCTCGTGTGTCTTGGGAGTGCTACTCGCGAGCTGGCTCACGCTGGGCTGTGCCAAGAGCCTGCCCGAGCCCGTTGAGCCCACGCCGCCACCACCCCCAAGCGCGGAGCCCGCGCCGGCCCGCGAGGCCCCGGAGCCGCCTCCAGAGCCTCGGAGCGACGCTGCCAGCGACGCCAAGGCCAGCCAGCCGAAGCCGCCCAAAGAAAAATCCCCAGGGAAACCCAAACGCCTGCCAGAAGGTGCAGCTCCTCCGCCGCCACCGAGCGACTACGACGGGCCAGCGGTCTCCAAGCGACGCGTCGTGAAGAAGCCGGACGGCTCGTGTGTGCTGGTGCGTGACTGCTCCGCTACGCCCAGCTGCGGGGGCGAGGTCCCGGTGCAGTGCCCAGGGGAGT
>JAUILJ010000502.1 GCA_030433055.1 Polyangia bacterium | reverse complement strand
CTGACGCTGTTGTCCGAGGCTGCGGGCCGCGCGGGACGGGCCGCACCCGAGGTGCCCGGTTCGGTCCTGGCGGCACTGGGTTCACGGGACTGGCCTGGCAATGTACGGGAGCTGCGCAACTACGTGGAGCGCGCCATCGTCATGGATGTTGCTGGCCCTGCGAGCCAGCGCCGCCAGTCGACCCTGCCGCCTGACATGACGGCACACCAGCTCGTGCAGGGCGCGATGGCGAACATCGAAGTGCCGTTCAAGGCGGGCAAGGAGCAGCTCACCTCGGAATACGAGAAGGCCTACCTCAAGGAGCTGATGGCGTGGGCCGAAGGCACGTGAGCAAGGCCGCGCGCAAGGCACAGCTCGACCGTATGTACTTGCATCGGCTGCTCCAGCGACATGACCTGAAGGGCTCCTAGCGAGGCACCTCACCCCCAACCCCGACGAACGCTGGTAGCGTCGAACAACGACGGACTGATGGCATACCACGAGCAGCTGGCACAACGTATCCGCGCGGTATTCGAAGACGATCCTCGCATCTCCGAGCGAAAGATGTTCGGCGGCTTGTGCTTCACGCTCAACGGGCACATGTGCTGCGGCATCGTGGAGGACACGCTGATGCTCCGCGTAGGCCCTGACGCCTACGAGAGCACGCTGGCGTTGCCCCACGCGCGGCCCATGGACTTCACCGGCAAGCCGCTCAAGGGCATGGTCTACGTCGATCCCAAGGGCTTTCGCAGCGACGCCAGCCTGCTCAAGTGGGTGAAGCTCGGAGCCGACTTCACCGGCGGGCTCCCGCCCAAGCCCACCAAGGGCGAATCCAAACCGACGAAGGCCAAACCGGCCAAGTCCAAACCGACGAAGGCCAAACCGGCCAAGTCCAAGGCAGCCAGCACGCAGGCTGCGGTCAAGAAGTCACCGCCGAAGGCGAAAGCGCCAGGCAAGGCAGCGCCCAAGAAGTCCAAGCTGGGCAGCGTGAAGTCCGCAGCGCCTGGGCAGAAGCGCTGAGCCCCGCCGTATGACGCGAGAGTAAGCCCCGCCTGTCTGTCATGCCGAGTCGGATGCGAACCCAGCCCTGAGGACGAAGCGAACGTGGCCAGCTACATTCAGAACATCCAGCTCAACATCCCCGCAAACCAAGCCTACATGGTGCTGCGCAACGCAGGCAGCGAGATCCCCGGCTTCAAGCTGCTCCGCGAAGACCCACAGAGCTACACCATGATGTTCAGTCGCGGTTTCGGCTGGACGAACCCCGTGGACATCAACGCGGGAGTGATGGCGACCAACGAGTCCGCGTCGCAGATCCAGCTCAACGCCAGCATCCTCGCGCTGGCAGATCCGTTCAGCTTCTTGCCTAACGTGTGCAAGCTGTTCCAGGAGCGCATCGAGCAACACGTCCACTCGATGCAGACCGGCGCTCCGCTCCCTCCCCCGCGGAAAGACGGCCACGCGATGAAGGTCAACCTGATCATCATCGGCGTGGTGCTCGGCTTCATCGCGCTGATGTTCTTGTTCATCATCCTGATGGTGGTGATGCGATGAGGTTGAACGGCGCGGCGCGGAGTGCTAGAAGCGCCGCTTCGGAGGACGTCATGCGCTGCTCAAACGACACGCTGCTCCGCCGCTTCCCATCTGGAATTGCGGCGTAAGGAACTCGGCCAAGAGCTGAGTCGTCCGCTCGCTTTGCGCGCGCCCACGCGCGACCGCTGAGCCATTGGGCGACCTGCTTGGCCCAGATCCGTGCGCTTTTTCGTCGCGCGACGCTCTTCGCCGCTAGCGAGCTGTACTCCAGCACGCTGCGCGAACCGCTGCGTGCGCCTTCCTCAGCCGGCGCTTCGTCGCCTGGCCCCACGCTGTGCGCCATTCGGCGCAAGCAACGCGGCGCTGCGCCCTGGGCGCGCTCCGCATCCAGCCCGAGCGACCGCATGAAGTCGACTCGCCGGGCTCCGTATTGCCTCACGGCAACTCAAGGCCGTGAGGCGCTCCTGACCAGGATCCCCGATTTTGAAACCCATCAATCACGCGCGAGGTCAACAGCCTCGCAAGCCGTACCGTGATGAGCCTCGTACGAGACGCAGGCAGCGGCGCGGCGCCGGTTCAACCGGCACGCAATCAAAGGCCCAGCGCGCCGACTGGCAGCTGGCAAGTCAGGTAGAGCGCGTGCTCGAGCTCTGCCTGGCGGGAAGTCGAAACCCCGTCCTGCACAACCTCGACCTACACTCCGTGGCGCACGTGGACGGCAGGCTCTACGTGCGCGTCATCAGCGGTGAGCACACCGCCGAGGACGTCGCGCGGCACCTGGAGCTGGCCACCAGTTGGCTGCGCCGCGAGGTCGCAGGGGAGATCACCCGCAAACGCGTCCCGGAGCTGCGCTTCGAGATCCTCGCGGATTGGCCAGACGAGCTCGCCTCGCGGCTCCTGCGCGGCGACACGGAGGTGCCGAGTGACGACTAGGCGTAGCGGCGGCTCGGGCTGGGAGAAGGTCCACGCCTTCCTGCCCGAGCCGCTGAGCCCGGAGTGCAAACAGAACATAGCCCGGCTCGCGAGGCGCAAGGACATCGAACGAATCGCTTTGATGCCCGATCTGCACCTCGCTGAGCAGGTCTGTGTTGGCGCAGTCATCGCCTCCAACAGCCACTTGTATCCCCAGGCGGTGGGTGGAGACATCGGCTGCGGGGTGACCGCGCTTCGCCTCCAGGGTGCGCTGTCAGCGCTTCAGCAAGCGCGCGCTGCCGCCATTCTCAGCGTGCTCGGTGGAGCAGTGCCTGCCATCAAGTGGCCTGAGCGCCAGCCTCTGGGGCCGCTGGAGCAGCGCCGGCTCAGCTGTGAGCGTCTCCAGCGGGTGCTCGAGCGAGACGGCGCAATACAGCTCGGAACCCTCGGCAGAGGCAACCACTTCGTCGAGCTGTGCAGCGACGACGCTGACCGCCCGTGGCTCCTGGTTCACTCGGGTTCTCGGGGGTTAGGCAAGGCGGTGCGCGACCACTACTGCTGCAAGACCGAGGGCGCCCAGCTCTGCGCGCTCGAAGCGGACTCCGAGCTGGGGCAAGCGTACCAATCCGATGCCTCGCTATGCGTCGACTACGCGCGCCTCAACCGTGCGCGCATCGCCGAGGCAGCGCTTCAGGTCTTGGAAGCACAGCTCGGCTGGAAACGCGAACGAGGCTGCGCGCGGGACATGGTGCACAATCAAGTGCGGCTCGAGACACACAGCGGTCGCGACCTCTGGGTCCACCGCAAGGGGGCCAGTTCCGCGTGGCAAGATGAACCCGGGGTGATCCCGGGCTCGATGGGCAGCTACAGCTACCTGGTACGCGGACGAGGAGAACCGAGGGCGCTGTGCTCGAGTTCTCATGGCGCCGGGCGCGCCATGAGCCGAAGCGCGGCGGAGCTCCACATCAGCGCCGCCGATCTGCTGGACCAAATGCGAGACGTGCACTTCGACCAGCGCCGAGCCGCACAGCTGGTGAGCGAAGCACCCGCCGCCTACAAGGCGATCAGCAAGGTCATGCGCGCTCAGAAGCACCTGGTGCGCATCGAAGAGCGACTGACTCCGCGGCTCAACTTCAAAGCAGGCTAGCGGGCTGACAGACTCAGCTCACTTCGCGCGGGGTTGGCTGCGCGATGTGGTGCTCGTGGGCGTAGCTGCCCACGAGCTCCGCCACCCAAGCGCGGACACCATGAAACCACACTCGACGCAGCAACAGCAGGAGCAGCGCGACGGTGGCGAGCTTCCCGACGAGGCCCGGCGCATGGGGCGCGACGACACTCAGCGTGTGCTCGCCCACCGCGGGCACCCCCTGAGCGATGACCCACGCGAGCGCCCAGCACCCGGCCACGATACCGAGCGCAAGCACCAGGCTCCGCACTGTCCCGATGCGCGATCGAAAGAAGGCTAGGGCGCGCAGGTTGAAGCTCGCCCCCAACACCAGGCCAGCCACGGCAACCCCCGGCGGCAACCCCTTCGCGATCGCCACCGCCACGACGGGCACTGCCGAGGGCGCGCTGAGGTAGCTCGGCAGCGCAACGGCGCTCACCACGCACAGCGCCAGCAGGGGATGGTCGAGATCCAGAGCGCCCCTCGGCACGTACACCTCGACGAACGCCGCGCTGAGCAAGCCGAGCACCATCCAGATCCCCAGGTGGTCGAGCAAGCCCTCGAAAGCGCGCTGAAAACGCAGCGCGAAGCCATGCCCGAGCCCCAGCTGAACCCGCCCGCTGTCTGGCACGCCTTCTAGCTCGGTCCCTGACCCGCCGAGCAGCGCCGCGAGCAGCCAGGAGACGACCGCCACGGCGAACAGCGCGACCAGCGTCAGCCACGCGCCCAAAAACCGCAGGGAAATAAGCGCAAAATCGATACTGAGCACCGGGGCGGCGAGCATCAGCCCGAGCATTTGCCCTGGATGGCCCGTGGCGAGCTTGCGCCCCAGGGTGAGCACGCCACTCGTCGCGAGTGGTCGCGAGATCGCATGCGCAACTCCGTAGGTCGCCGCCTTCACACTCGACGCCTGCGAGCTCACGCGGGGCGGCATCATGTCCACGTTGGCCTGCACCAGCGCCGCCAGAACCAGCGCCAAGAGCAACACCGGCGCGGTGTCGAAGGTCAGGTCCACCAGCCGCTCGATCAAGGCGGCGTGCTCTGCAGCGCCGTGCCCCGACGCGCCCACGGCGCCCAGCATGAGCCCAAAGCCGGCCCCCACGAAGTCGAGGGTGCGCCCCCAGCTCCCGGTGGGAGGGTGCTGCCTCAAGTCATGGGCGACCACGTGGAGCACCATCCCCGCGGTCAATGCGGCGACCCACGCGGTGACGGCAACGAAGCCTGCACTGACGACGTGCCCCAGCACCACACCACCACCACCGCTGATGGCGAGCCCCAGCGCGCGCAGGCTCGCCTCCTTCTTCCTGGAAGCACCACCGAACGCCAGCACCACCATCGCAGCAACGGGGACCGTGTGCGCCGCCAGCGCGAGCACCACATCCACGTGGCCATGGCCCGCGTGGTCGTGCTCGCTGAGCGCCCCCATCGACAGTCCATCACCCACGTGATGAAGCAACAAACCGGCGTAGCCCACTTCGAGCCCCGCGCGCTGCCGCGATCCGCTGCCGAGCTTCCCCGCGGCAGCCCCGAGCACGCTCGGCAGGGCGAGCCCCGCCAAGAAGACGCCGAACGTCGTCGCGCCCAGGACCTCGTAGGCCTCTGGGAGCAGGTGCATGAACACGACCGCGAGCGACGCCGTCAGAGCGAAGCTGCGGATCGGACCGAGCATGGACTCCTGCCTCCCTGGCACAAACGCCAGCAGCACTCCGAGCAATACGGAGCCGAGCGCAGCGGCCAGGGGGATCAGCACCGGCCCTCGTTATCGCAACTGAGATGCAAGTTCAATTCGCAAGCCTACGTGTGCCTGAAACAAATGCAATTCTATTGCATTTGAGTCGGGCAAGCCCGCGATGATGGGGCCGCACAGCGCCGTTTTCAGGCGCGGCGCGGCCTGCAGCCTACCCTGGCCCTGATAGGTCCGGGGCTCAGGCAGCGAGCACCGGCGCTCCTCTCCCCCGCTCGAGCACGGCTGAAGAGGCTGGAAGGAGCCGCGGGGCAGGTCCCGATCGCGCGCGTTGAGCGCCTGCCGACACCAGCGCCGCGAGCGGCGCTTGATTGCCGCCCGGAATAGGAACGCAGCCGCGCGCTGGATGCGCTTCGAGCTGCGGCGCTGCGAGCCGGATGCGCTTCGAGCCGGGGCGCTGGTTCTCTCGCCGGGCAGTTCTGGCATTCACCGGCGTATCTCTGAGGCTGCGCGTGAGCTGGATGCCGCCGCGCCATCGCTGGTCACGATCGCAGCCCAGTTGGTGGCCGATTCGGCCACCCGCGGTAGCCACGGAAGTGCAAGGTCTGCACTCGCACGCGCCAGAGGCTCGTGCGAGACTCCTCACCCCTTGTCGCGTTCCCCCTCCAATCCTTTCTCTTCGTCCGAGCTCGACGAGTTCATGGACTCGACGGAGCTGCCAGGTTCGAACCCCAAGGCGTCGGATCTCACGGAAGTCGACTCGGCACCCCCGAGTGGACAGCTCGCGCGCCGAAACGAGCGAGGCCGCGTACACCTCAACCGTTTTCCTGGGGATCCAGCGCCCCACGATCGCATCAAGGGTGTCGCCATCGCGGCGCTCGTTCAGTGGTACCTGCAGCAGCGAGATCCTGCCCACCTGCGCAAGGTGATCTCCGAGATGAGCCCGGCTCATCAGGCGCATTTCGACGTCACGCGCCCTGGCGCCGGGCTGATCGCCAGCGCCTG
>JAUILJ010000501.1 GCA_030433055.1 Polyangia bacterium | reverse complement strand
GAAAAAATGAGGTCACGGTTCGGTCCCTCCCGTGCCGTCGCTTGGGCCTAGACCGAGCTCGCGCTTGAGCTCCCGCTGAGCCGCGCGGGTGACCAAGACCACGCTCAACAGGGTGGCGATCAACCCAGCCCAGAACAGTGCGGCTTGAGCGGCCCCTCCGCTGGGCCGACCACCGGCGATCAGTTGCCCGAGGTTCTGTACGCTGCAACCGAGGTACACGTACAAGATTGTCCCTGGAATCATCCCGAGAGCGCCCCCGAGCGCGTAGTCGCGAAATCGCACCTGGGTGATCCCCAACGCGTAGTTCAGCAAGTTGAAGGGCACGACCGGCGAGAGCCGCAGGAGCAGCACCAGACGCAGCCCTGAGGCACCAATCGCCCTATCGATCGCGCTGAAGCGCGCCATGTGCTGAGTGCGCTGTGCGACCCAGTCCCTGGCGAGAAAACGGCCCACCACGAAGCTCAGGTTGCTCGCCAGATTGGCAGCGAGCCACGCGATGAGGGTACCCCAGCCCAGGCCCCAGCTGAACCCAGCCGCGAGGGTGAGCAAGCTCCCCGGCAGCAGGGCGACGCTGGCCACGGCGTAGATGCCGATGAACCCGAGCGCGCCGACGGGGCCCAAGCCGCGAGCGTAGTCCAGGCCAGCGACCAACCATTGTTTCCACGGAGCAAAGACGAAGAGACCGAGGCTGCCCAGCCCCAGCACGACCAACAGCAGCATGCGCGGGCGGGCCGAGCGCCCCGTGGGAGGCTCAGCCGGCATGGTCGGGGGCTGGCGCCGCGGTCGGCCCGCTCGCCTTGACCGCTCGCGTGACCGCTTGCCTCAGGCGCTCTGGGCTGAGCGGCTTGTCGAGCACTGGTGCACCGCTGGCTTCCAAGGCCTCTCGGCTGTGCTCGGTGAATGCACCACCGGTCATGAATATCGTCGCGTCCGCCAGCGGGCTGCCCAGGCGTTGCAGGGCGTCGCGCAAGTCAGGGCCCGTCATCTCGGGCATCATGACATCGCACAGCAGCAGATCGAAGCTGCTGGACTGGGCGAGGCCAAGGGCCTCGGTTCCGCTGTTCACGATCACCACGTCGTGCTCGCGCAGCATCCGGCCAACGGCGCGCCCGACGAGCGGGTCGTCGTCGACGAGCAGGATGCGCACTCGATCGCTGCTCGCGGATGGGGGTACGGAGACTCGCACTCGCGTGCTCGACGCGCCTTCGACTCGCAGCCTCACGCGGGCGAGGGTCCCGTTTTCCTTACGGACCAGCTCGATTTGTCCCCCGAAGGCCTGGACGATGCCCCGACAGACATGGAGGCCCAGCCCGGTACCTTCTTGCCCGCGCTTGGTGGTGAAGAATGGTTCGAACACCTGGGCGGCGGTGGCTTCCGAGATCCCGATCCCGGTATCACTGATCTCGACGCTGACCATGCGGCCCTCGCGTCGCACGCGAACGCGGATCTCGTTGGAGGAGGCGTGACCATCCTCGATCGCCTGGGCTGCGTTGATCAGCAGGTTTACGAACACCTGGGTCAAACGCCGCGCGTTGCCTCGAACGGGAGCTACTTCGCTGAAGTCTCGCTCGAGCTTCGCGCGGTGCCGGATCTCGTGCCAGGACAGCTTGATTGCGGCCTCCAGCGCGGGGACGACTTCCACCGCTTCGATGGCTTCCTCCTCCTGGGAGGAGAACGCTCGCAGGTCCCGGACGATGCGGCGGATACGCTCGGCGCCGTCCAGCGCCTCCTCGAGCAACTGCGGCGCATCGACCTGATCGGTTCCCTGTTCCTTCAGGCTGCTCAAATTGGAGTAGACGTAGGTGAGCGGGTTGTTGATTTCATGCGCGACGCCAGCAGTAAGTATCCCTACGGAAGCAAGTCTCTCGGCCTCGGTGAGCTGCTTGTCGAGCTTGCGCTTGGTGGTCACGTCCCTGAGCACGATCAATCGGGCGTCGGTCATGCCCGCGCTGCGATCCAGCCGCTGAACACGGACTTCGAACACACGGCCGTCCATCCTGAGTTCGAAGTCATCTTGTTCGCCCTGCACCGCCTCGACTAGCCCCGGCGCCACCAAACGCAGCGCGTCCAGGCTCTGCAACGCGTTCGAGCCCAACACCTCCCGCGCGGCGTGGTTCGCGTCCAGCACCCGCCCCGGGCCGCTGACGAGAATGACGGCGTCCTGCATGTGCTGGAGCGCGAGACCTCGAGCGATGTCTCGAAGCTGTTCGAACTGCAGAAAGCCGTTCGTGCGAGCGGCCACCAGAGCGGTGATCAGGAGGCCGTAGGGCTCGAGGTTGAGGTTAGGGATGGGTGCGAGGCCGAGCACCTCGAGGGTGTTGCCCAAGAGTGGAGCCAGGCCGGCGGTGGTCAGCGCTCCGACCCCGGGCAGTTGACTACGGCGTGATCGGAGGAAGAGCGCGACGTTCAGCGCGGAGAGCGCATAGCAGTAGACGATGAAGGCGATCAGGGCGGGGCCGGGATCGTGCAGGATGTGCATGAAGGGGCCACCCTGAACCAGCTGGTCGCTGGTCCAGAACAAGGTGGGCCGGAGCCACAGCACCAGCTCGAGCAGGAGCGTCGGCGCGAGCACGTAGCCCAAGCGCTTGGTCCAGCGATCGGGGTCTGTTCGCAACAGCGTGAGCGCCAGCCAGAAGCCAGGAAAGGCCAGCATTCCGACGTAGCGCAGGTGCTTCGCCAGCAGCTTGGTCTGCAGACCGCTCGCTTCGAGTTCCACCAGGTACGCTCCGCTCCAGATCGCGCCGGCAATCAACAGCAGCGCGGTGAGGACAGGGCCACGCACTCCCAGATCCGCCCACAGCCGCCTGCGGGCGAGCGTCAGCAGCGCCGTCGTGAGCAGGAGCGCGCACGCGAGCACTAGCGGTGCTGTAAAGGCCAAGGGCACCATCTCACCCTCCAAATTACGGCGAATCGGGGCCGGCACGTTAGCTGTGTTCGCCGTCGCTTCCGTTTTTGGGGAGCACGGCCGATTTGCAAGGCTCCCGCGGCTGGGTGCTCGCGTTTTGATCGCTGATTGGGGTGGGAGAGCACTTACTGCCAAGGCGTGGTGTCCCCCGCCGACCTACCACTGTGTCTCACTCCAATCCCCAGGCCGGGTTCGGCTCTCAGTCCACGTGCCACCCGGACCAAGCCGAGTGGTGCGATCTCGTCACCGCCGCGAGGGGTGGGGACAGCGAGGCGCTGGGTGAGCTGCTCGGTCTGGTGCGGCCCTCGGTGAGGCGAACCGCCATGATGGTGCTGGGGCGCCACTGCGCCGACGCGGAGGATGCGACGCAGCAAGCGTTGATCGCTTTCGTCGGAGCGCTGCCCCGCTTTCGCGGTGAGTGCCATCCCGCGGGCTACGCCTCCCGAATCGCGCTGCGTGTGGCGCTGGCGATTCGTCGCAAGTCCCAGCGTGACCTTCAGAACGGTAAGAGGCTGGCGGAGGAGGAAGAAGCCGATGAGCTCAGCCCCAGCCCTAGCGAACTCTCGGCGGCCAGCCGGCGGCGAGAAGTCTTGCGGGCGCTGCTCGATGAGCTGCCAGATTACCTCGCGGATACGCTCGCGTTGCGAACACTGCTGGGCTACAGCCTGCAAGAGGTGGCACGCATCACGGATGCACCGGTAAATACAGTGCGCAGCCGAATGCGCTTGGCGAAGGAGGCGCTGCGAAGGCGGATCGAGGAAGACCCTTGCCTGCGCGTCGAGCTGGGGGTGAGCCATGATTGACATTCACCCCGAGGACCTGCTGGACCGTGAGCGCGAAGGGGTGCTCGGTGAGGAGGAGCGGGCCTACTTGGACGCTCATCTCGAACGCTGCGCCGCGTGCAGGATCGAGCGCTTGCTGGCCGAGGAATGTGCGCTAGAGCGAGCGCTGATCGACGTCGAGCTTGGTCACGGGAACGCGATCCGTGAGGAACTGGAAGACGCCCGGGTGCTCCATGAGGCCCCGAGTCCGCCTGCCGCTCCTCTGGGCGAGCGCCGGCAGTCCTCGCGTCCTCCCCGCTCTGCGATCCAGCTGCGGCGCACGGTGCCGAAGGCGGCGGTCGTGGTTGGGGCGCTGCTGCTGGCGGGGGGAGCTGCGGCGCTGGGCGGCGGCTTGCCCTGGCGGGCTTCAACACCAGCGCCCTCGTCGGTCCGCGTCGAAGCCACCCCGGGTTTGGCGCCCGGCCCGACCCAAGCTGTACGGCGCCACGTACGCGGGCCGTCGGTCTCGGCGGCCTCCGGGAGCTCGACGAGCGCTGCGCCCGAGGCCACGCAGGCCGCGCCGATCGGGCCTTCACGGTCTTCTGCCCCGCCAGTCGCCCGTGCGAAGCCAGCCGGAGCGTCGGCAGCCTTGCTGTTCTCCGACGCTGCAGCCGCCCGTCGCGACGGGGACTACGAGCGGGCACTGGTGCTCTACGATCGCCTCATCGCGCGCTTTCCCCGTACTCCCGAAGCTCAAACGGCGCAGGCGGTGCGCGCGCGGTTGCTGCTCGACCTCGGCCGCCCCCACGCCGCCGAGAAGGGGTTCCGTGAGGCGGCAAAGGAGGAAGGCCCGTTGAGCGAAGTGGCACTGGTTGGGCAGGCACAGGCGCTGGGGCGCGCGGGCAAGCCGGAGGCCGAACGCGCAGTGTGGCGCGAGCTGCTCCGCCGCTTTCCTGGCTCACCGCAGGCAGGAGTCGCCCGGGCGCGACTGAAGGAGCTGGAGGCGGATTGAGGCTGCGGGTGGCCTTCCTCTGCGCGGGGCTCCTTCTGACGTCTCACGCGCAAGCCGAGGGGTCGTCCCCAGCCCCGCGAGTCGTGGCGGTGCGAGTCGTGGGGGAGGGACTACCCCGCCTCGAGCCGAGCCTGCGAGAGTCTCTGGGGCGGCTCGCACTGGGCGTGAAGTTGTCGCGACCTGCACCCACGGGGAGCGAGGACCAGCCGGGCGTCGGAGTCGTCGCGCGGGTGTGGGTGGAGATCACGGAATCCGGCGCGGTCAATGTGTTGGTGTTGGACGAATCGACGGGTCGCGTCCTCGAGCGTCGTGAGTTGGACGCACGAAGCGATGACTTGCTCGAGGAGCAACTCACGCTGCTCATCCGCTCGGCACTCGAGACAGGGCTCGGCATCCCACATGAAAAACGGGCGTCGATTGGCTCCTTCGAGGCGGTGCCGTCCTCCTCCCCCGAGCCCGCCCCCTCCGAGCGGCCCAGCGAGCCCCGGGTGGTGCCTGTCCCGGAAGTGGTAGCGCCGCCGCCGCGGCCTTTTGGGGCGCTGGATGCGACGCGGGCCCCAGGCTGGGAGCATGGCCAGGACCTCGAGCGACCTGATGGCGCGTCGAGGCGCGGCTGGTCTTTCGGCTTGGAACCTGGTGTGAGCGCGCGCTGGTGGTCTCCGGATTTGCCTGCGCGGCGAGTCGTAGCGTTGTCCGTAAGCGTGATTCAGAGAGACTTCGTGGGCTCACCCGGCGTTGACGGGGGCTTCGGCTACTACGAGGGCGCGGTGAGTGATACGGACGCACTGAGTTTCGATTTAGAAACACGAGAGGCCTGGCTGCTCGGGCGAATCTCGCTCCTGGAGCGACCGAGTTGGGAGTGGACCTTCGCGTCCGGTCCGACCCTGCTGTGGTCCCAGGCGGTGGTTCGCGCGACGGCCCCGGGCTATGCGGTGAGTCAGCCGGAGACGCACTGGGATCTCGTGTGGCGAGCGCAGACGGGGCTCCGCTGGTGGGTGCAGGAGCGCTTGGCCCTCGGCGTCACTGTTGGCCTGGACTACGATGCCTCGACCGCGGCGTACGGAGTGAGCGAATCGGGGAGCTCACGCTCACTCGCCAGTGAGGGGCGTCTACGCCCCGCGCTGGGCCTGAGCTTGGGGACCGAGATCGGACGCATCCAATGACCCACAGAGGTGTCCTCTTCCTCACGCTCGGCACGCTGCTCGCCAGCATGGGCTGCAGCTCGGAGGTGATTACCCTGGCTGAAGCCAGCGGGGGAGCCGGGCCGATGCCGGGAGGAAACGGTGGCTCCGGCGCCACTGCCGGCTTCGGTGGCGCTGGCTCGGCTGGGCAGGGCAGTGGCGGCAGCGCGGGGGCGGGCACTGGTGGTGGCGGCTTGCCTGGGATCGGCGCGTATGGCGGCAGCTACGCAGGTAACGGTGCGGCCCAAGGGGGCAGCTATGCCGGGAGCGGCGCCGAAGGTGGAAGCTATGCCGGGAGCGGCGCCGAAGGCGGAAGCAATGCCGGGAGCGGCGCGGGTGGGGGGACGTTCTGCACACCGAGCAGCGGCTGCGGCGGCGCAACCTACTGCGAGCCCGATGGTTGTGGGCTGCTCACCGGCTCCTGCCAGCCGCTCCCATCGACGT
>JAUILJ010000500.1 GCA_030433055.1 Polyangia bacterium | reverse complement strand
CAGTGGTTCTGAGCCGTGCAGAGACAAGCGCACGACGCGGTGGTGTGGAAACGCCTCTCGCTCGAGTTGCTCCAGGCCTGCCCCTTCGTTCGGCTTACCGGTGTGCGCGATGAGCGACAGCAGCTCCTCGTCATCGACCTTCAGGCGCTCGCGCAGGCTCGCTCGCGGGAGGCACTCGTCAGGGTTGCACACGACAATCGGCTCGACCCGATCGGGCACCTCGAAGGGTAACCCCGGTTCGGTGGCGATGATGCGCTGATACTGAGTCGGCTCGAACGTCTTGTTGAAGGGCCCTCCGAGGAGCTTCTTGGGGATCCAGCGCAGGAGCAGCCAGGCCTCTGAGCGGAGCTCTGGGAGCAGGTGCCTCAGATCAGCAAACGCAAGGTCCACCAGTAGCAGATCTGGAGCGAACTCGGCGATGGCCCGCGCCGTCTCCGACGCGAGCGCGGACGCCGGATCGCGCAACTCGCTCGGCTCGGTCGAAAGCGCCTGGAGCTCGCACGTCAGCCCGGGGGGAGGGGCGAGGTGAAGTTCAGCGTAGAAGACCTTCAAGCGCACCGGGCTCCCAGCTCGGGTGAGCCCGCGCTGGATGGCCTCCGCCAGCGCCAGGTGACCGCCGCCGATGAAGCCAGAGGTGTACAGCGCGACTCGCAAGTGAGATCCCGCCTCAGGGGGCGAAGCCGTAGCACTCGCGCAATGTGAAGGACGACGAGGAGTTGGGGTTGGAGACGGACACGAGGTACGTGGCCCCACAGCTCGTCTCGAGGCGAATCAGTGCCGCATGGATACGGCCGCTGTCCATCGCCGCGCTGGGCAGCGTCGTCTCGAGGTTCAGTCCGTTCTCGAACATGGGAAGGGTCACGCGCTTCTGTACACCGGCCGCGCAGCTGAGGCCCTCGCGCACGCACTGGCTCAACGTCACCTCGCTGCTCGACAGCGCCGGCAAGCCGCTGCCAGCGATCAGCACCAGGTTCTGACTCGTCGTGTCGTAGTCGATGTCCGTCGCGAGCTCGTCGCAGCTCACGCTGACGGGCGCTGCCTCAGTCGCTCCTGTGACGCTCGGATTGGAACCACAGCTCGCGGGCGTGCGTGTGCTGCCACCGCTGGCATCGGGGTCCTGGCCGTCGTTGGCCTCTGGTGCAGCGTCGCAGAACATGAATTTTCCGAAGTTCGCGCTGCACGTCGACGTACCGAAATCAAACTCCGAGTCGTTCTGGATTACCGCACGGATCGTCTCGCCGCACTCCGTCTCGAGCACGTACTCGAGGTGGTCGATCAACAGGTCGCTGGTCCCTGAAAGTGAAGACAAGTCGGACACCAGCTGCGTCGCGCTCACGCTGACCGGAAACTCCAGGCGCCCATTCGAGGGGGAGAACTGGCCGACGTCGCAACGGGCGTAAAACTCGCAGCCACAGTAGTGCACGATCAGCTTCGCGCTGGTGATCGCAGGCGCACCGTCCGCCAGATCCGCGGTCACCTGCAGCGTCGTCTCATCGAAGTCGAAGCCGTTCAGCGTGGGGTTTCCACCACCTGCCTTCACCGCGGCGGTGAGCTTCAGCACGTCACAACCGAGCATGTCTTTGCCGGCGCAGTCGTTGGCGCCTCCAGCCCCAGCCGAGCCGGCGCTGCCGCCGGTGCCCGCGCTGCCAGCAGCCCCGCCCGTTGCGCCCAAGCCACCGCTGCCACCTCCGCCCACTGCGCCAGTGCCTGCAGTTGCGCCAGTGCCTGCGGTTGCGCTCCCGGCGCTGCCGCCACTCGTACCGGCGGCACCCCCTGTTGCAGCTGGCTTCTTGTCGTCGTCCTCGCTGCACGCGGCCAGCTGCACGCAGAGCCCCGCCCCCACCAGACAGCCTATCGCTCGTTCTCCAAGTCGTCTCACACCGGCCTCCCCTGCTCGCGCCCGCTGCTGCTCCGCGACATCCGACGAAGCTCCAGCCTTGGGCTAGCGAACCGGGCCCAGCGGCACAAGGTGATAGACTGGGGATGCAGGCGACGCCTCTCTGGTGCGCCCGCGTACCTGGCGCTGCCGCTACACCGCCCGCGCAGCACCATTCAGATCAGGGGGTGAGGCTCAGCGCTTGGACCCGCACCACACCTGGAAGGCGTTGGTCTCGAGCAACAGCCGACTGTTCTTGTACGTGTCGTTGAACAGCGCTCCAGCTCCGACGCTCTTCTGCACCACACAGACCAGCACTCCGCTCACCGTGAGGTGCTCGCTGGCGCCTCGCACGAGGTCATGCAGCACGCCCATGTCCTCCTCGGTTCCGCGGTGAATGGGCGGGTTGCTGATGATGGCGTCGAAGCGCTCCGCCTTGGGCAACTCACGCCAGGAGTCGCTGAGGAAGCTGGGAGCGCCTGGCAAGTTCTGCTTTGCCGCCTCGAGGCTCGGCGCGTCCACCTCCAGCAGGCTCACTTCGGCTTCGGGCCAGCGCAGCTTCGCCCATACGCCGACCACGCCGACCCCAGCGCAGAAATCCAAGACTTGCTTGCGGGGTTTGAGCCCTTCGAGTCCCCGCAGCAGGATCTCCGTTCCCGAGTCGAGGCGCCCCCGAGCGAACGCTCCAGGATAGCTCACCAGATCCACCTTGTGCTGGGCGCCACCCAGCGGCAGCGACACCTCGGATGTCGTGCGGAAGTCCTGGAGTGAGCGCTTCAAGCCTTCGCTGGTCTCGTTGCGCACGCACTCGAGCACGCGGGCGCGGCGCTTGAGATGCACGGTCTCGGGCTCCGTGAAGAACGCCTCGGCGATGCGCCGGGGCGCGGAGCGTATGCCCTCATCGTTCGCGCCGTACACCCACAACCTGCCGCCGGGTTTGATCCGCGAGGCAAGAGCATGCAGCGCAAAGTCAAAGCTCAGCCAGTCGCGGCTCAGACGCAGCACTCCGGCCGCTACTTGCTCATCCTCAGGCCA
This sequence comes from Polyangia bacterium, assembly GCA_030433055.1. GTDB lineage: Bacteria > Myxococcota_A > Polyangia > Polyangiales > Polyangiaceae > JAHBVY01. Next base: position 3,394 of record JAUILJ010000500.1, on the reverse strand, counting down.
GGCCCGCGCCCCGCGACCATCCAGAGCCCGCCGGTTCCAGCGCTGCACCTGCACGCCTTCGGCCGTGAGCGCGTCCGCCACCAGATCTGTGTCGTCGTCCACCAGGAGCACCGCGCCGTCTGCCGCGTCCAGCTCGCCGATCAAATGCTCGATGGCCACACCAGCGATCACCGGATCGCGGTTCGCGGAGTTGCCGAGTCGTCCTTTGCGTTTCGCCACGCCGCGGTCTTAGCAAAAGCTCGGGCCGCGCGAACGCCCAAGCGGTGTTCAGTCGCAATCAGGCTGGGCCGCGCAGGCTTGCTGCTGCTCCGGACAGTTGGCTGCGACGCACTCCAGGCAGCCGAGGCTGGTGCCCGCGAGAGCCACGACCCCCGCCAGCCCCGGCGGAACGTCACAGGCAGCCTCGCAGTGCGTCGCCCGGCACACGGCGAGGTCCCGATAGGTCACCGGAGCCAGCTCGCAGCCCTGATTCCAGCAGCTCTGGAGCGCCGGGCCGAACGCCGCGAGCCCCTGCGCCCACGCGGCGCTGATGCACTGCTCGATGCTCTGGCAGCCAAAACCGCCAGCACCAACCACACCGGACGCTGGGGACCCGCACCACTCATAGGGTTGAGGCAGGCGCTTTCCGTCGTCCCCCGCATAACCGAGTGTGAGCGAACACATCTCGTTCTCGACCGCGGAGAGCCCCTGGTAGTAAGCGCGATCTTCAGTGTTCTCGTAGTCACAGGCAAAGCGCACCCGCGCTCCCGCAGGGATATGCACGCTGGGCGAGAAGCTGCGCGTCTCGGAGTCCCAGTCGTTGGTCTCCAGCAGGTCTCGTTCCCTCCCGTCTGGCTCCACGATCCATGCCTCGAAGCGGGTCCCCCGCTGGTGCATGTGGCCATGACCGAAGGACAGCTCGATATCCGTCGGGATCTCGCACTGCATCTCCGCGCGCCCCGAGGCTCGCGGTGGAACGTAGATCGCCCAGTCGTAGAAGTGCAGCATACCCGCTTCGCGCGTTGCGCCCGCGGCGGCCGCGAACAGATCCAGCTGCGCACGTGCGTGTACCGCGTCCACCCCCGTGTTGACCACGTGTTGCTCCATCAGCACGACGGCGCCCCCGGGGAGCTTCATCGAAGAGCCTTCGGGGAAAGCTACGCTGGCGCCTCCTGGTTGCCCCCCGTAGAGGATGCCGGGTGCCACCAACTTGTCAGGAGAGTCTCCCTCGCAGTCGTGAATGATGCCCTCGACAGGGATCTGCTCCGGGGTGAGGTACGCCGGGAAGAGCAGCAAATGATGGGTACGATCGCTCAGCGTGTGCTGGAAGCGCGCCACCGCGAGCCCGCCATCGGGCACCACGAAGTACCGACACACCGTCTCTTCATCACCGGGCCCAACGTCCGCCTCGAGCTCCAGGCTCCAGGCAGGCTCCACCCCGGCGTCGACACCCCCGTCTGGAGCTGGCGCTTGCGCGACCGATTCTTCGCCACTGCATCCCCACGGAACCAACAGCGCGATAACCAGGGGCGCCTGCCATGCCACACGGCGCGACAGGCGGGCGGCCATGTTCAGTTCCCCGTGCCGCCGGTCGCCGCGCCGCCGGTACCGCTGCCACCCGTGCCGCTGCCACCGGTGCCGCTGCCACCCGTGCCACTGCCGCCCGTACCTGCGCCTGCGGCGCCGGACCCGGCGCTACCGCCCATACCGCTACCGCCAGTCCCGCCACCGGTGCCCCCAGCAGACGCCCCCGCGGCACCACCGCTGGCGACGCCCCCGGAGCCGCCATTGCCAGCGTGGCCGCCGTTGCCGCCGTTGCCAGCATTGCCGCCGTTGGCCGCACCAGCGCTGCCGCCGTTGCCACCGTTTCCGCCGTTGCCGCACTCGCTCTGCTTCACGTAGCCATCAGGGCAAAACTTCCCGGTCTCGCAGATCGCGGGGACGGTCTCTCCGCTCGCGCAGTCCTCACAGAAGTAGCCAAGGCAGCTCTCGCCGGAGTTACTGCCACCATTGGCGATGCTGCCTCCGTTGCCGCCATCGTCCCCCGGTGACGAGCCACCGCCGACATCGCCAGTACAGGCCGCGAACAGCCCAGCAGCCAAGACCAAGCCCGAAAGTGCAATCCAAGTGCGACCCATCACGTCAGAAGCTTACACCGAGTGCCCCAGGGGTGCGTAGCAGGCGTGAGCACCAACTGCTCGGATTGTCGGACGTTTTCCCGCGCCTTGAGGGCGTTTGGCCCCATTTGCGTTGCCAGATCGGGCTTTGCCCCCCACTTCACTGAAACCGCGCCCGCCGTTCCATACGACCTTGCCGAGATCATCGACCAGAGAAAGGTACGGGGCTGTCCCACACCGCCGCGCTCCCGTCTGATACGCGCGCGCACAACGTTTCACCACGGAAGCGTATCGCCGCCGGCCTTGGCGGGCTGCCTCACTGTTTGGCGAAGCGCCAGATCGGCTGAGCGTCGCCCTCGCTCACCGTGTAATAGGCGCCGCCGTCGGGTGCAAACGCGACGGCTTCACCCTGGCCTTCATTGACCTGGGGCACCTCACAGGGCGTCGACTTCAGGGCATCTGCGACGCTCATCCCACTCCCGCGGAGATATATCCGCACGGCCCCGTAGGTGCGCAACGCGATGTAACGACCGTCGGGGCTGATGTCGCCGCCGGTGACCAGCTGGGTCATGACCCCACTGGCGTCGCCTTGGTAGGTCAGCGTAGATCGGCCCGGGCTGTGCGGCGCGGGCGCGCGGTAGATGCCTGAGGTCACGAGGCCTTTGGTGACGATGATCAGGTCACCTGTCAGCGGATCGCTGAGCAGCGTCTCCGCGTTGTGGGGGCCATCTGGATACGCGAACTCCAGCGCGTCTGCGCCGTCCACATCTGCCCCGCCGCCCGTGCCCACTGAGGGCTCCGCGACGCGGTAGATGGTGACGAAGGTCCGCTGCGCGCTGTTGTCACCTATATCCGCGAGGTAAAGGTAGTCGGCACCAGAATCCGGACCGGGGCCGATAGCGATGTCTTCCCAGTCGCGAGCGCTCGCACCGTTCAGGTTGAATGCACCAAGATCTGTCCCATCGCGCTTCATGGCGAAGACTCGCGCGGAGTCCCCGGAGTCGTTGTGGAGCCAGAAGACGTCGCTCTGCTTGCGACTGCTGACCAGGCCAGATGCCTCGGTGATCTGAGCGTTCGCGACGGTGCCGACCGTCGCGCCATCTGCAAAGGTTGGACACGTCAGGGCACCGCCGACCCCGGAGCCTCCAGTCGCATTGCCCCCCTCACCCCCGACCGCTCCGCTGCCTCCGGCGGCCGAACCACCACTGGCTGCGCTGCCACCGCTGCTCGAGCTACCGGCTTGACCGCCGCCAGCCCCGGAACCTCCCTGCCCGGCTCCTCCAGACGCGCTGGAGGAC
>JAUILJ010000499.1 GCA_030433055.1 Polyangia bacterium | reverse complement strand
TGTGAGCGAGCTTCGCTTCCGGCGCTTCGCCGCTCGCCATCAAGATCTCCTGCTGACGAACCCCGCCTCGCTCGTGGCGATCCAGGTCGAGCTGCGCCGGACACCACCAGACCGCACCCGCACCGCCAGCCAGCTCCCCATGCCAACCGGGCCTGACCGCTGGCCGCTCCAGCAGGTCGACGTCGAACGGTCGTCGATGCACGCTGTCGTCACCGAACTCAGGGCAGCCGGGTGCTCGCGTCGCCTCCGTTCGTAGCCCGGGTTCAGGATAAATAGAGTCGTGGAAAATACTGCTCCAGCGCTCGGCGTCTGGATACGGTCCGTCCCCGATCGCCGGTATCACCAACAGGTCCCTGGCTCGCGTGGCGGCGACGTACGCCAAGCGAATCACCTCCGCGTCGTCCTGTGCCTTGATCTCGGCTTCGTGCGCCAAGAGCTCGTAGGGCATCAGGCCACACAAGCTCTGCGCCCAGAGGCCCGCTTCGGGGTCGATGTAGCGCGATGGACGATTCGTCTCCAGAGGCGCGCCGGGTTCACACAGAATCACAACCGGGAACTCCAGCCCCTTCGCGCCATGCACGGTCATGAGGCGGACTCCGTCAGTGCCCTCCTCCACGACTGGAGCTTCGCTCCCTTGACCCCGTTCGGCGCTGAGTTCGAGCCACTCGACGAAGCCGCGGAACGACAGCGCGCCCCGGGCCTCGTAGCGTCGCGCCTTGTCGACCAGCGACAGGACGTTGGCGAGCGCTTGCTCGCCGGTGGGCCAGATCGCGACTCCGGCGTGAGCACGCGTTGCGGCCAGCAGGCGCTGAATCGTCTCGGCGATCGGGCGTCGATTGCGGCCCACGTGAAGCGCGCCCAGGATGTCGAGGGCATCCGCTACCGCGTGGATACTTTCCGGCAGTCGTTCCCGAGGCACCCGCCGTAGGGGATGCAGCCGGCCGAGGCGTTGCTGGTCGCTGTCCAGTCCACCGACGAACGCCTTGAACTCCAGTAGCTCCGAGTCCGAGAGGGCGAAGAAGGTCCCCCGGAGCGTCGCGTAGACCATGAGCTCGTCGTCGGGCCACTCGATGGCTTGCAGCGCAGTGCGCAGCGCCATCACCTCTTCCCGGCCATGGAACGAGCGGCCACCGACGAGCACGTGGGGCAAGCGCCGAGCTTCCAGGGCTCGAACGTAGGGGCGCGTTACGTCTTCTCCGAAATTCACGAAGCGGCGAAAGAGGCAGCACACGTCCCGAGCGGCGATCGGGCGCTTGCCCCCGGCGTCCTCCACCGTCCAGCCACTGCTCTTGACCAACCAGTCGACATACGCGCCAACCCCGTCCGGCAGGCTGGCTTCCAGTTGGGCGAGTGTCACGCGGGGCGTTGCGGTCCAGCTGGGGTAGGGGGTGGGGACCGGGAGCACCACGACGCTTGGCTGATCCGGGGATTCCGCGCGGTATTGCTGCAGCGCCACGTAGCTCGCCTGGGTTCTCCCGCCGGTCATGCGCTCTTCGAACGAATGGTTCACCAGACTTTGGATCGCAGGTCGAGAGCGGAAGCTCGTGTTGAGGTGGAGCAACTCGGCTCCCGCAGCCAGCAGTTGTTGCTTGACCCGCTCGTAGAGCAGGATGTCAGCGCGCCGAAAGCGGTAGATGGCCTGCTTCGGATCGCCGACGACGAACAGCTTTCCAGGCTTGGGCCGGATGTGAGCCGGACGGATCTCCGCCGGATCGCTGGCGGCCAAGAGCAGGAGGATCTCCGCCTGTAGCGGGTCCGTGTCCTGAAATTCGTCGACGAACAGGTGGGTGAAGCGTGCCGCGAGCTCATTGCGTACGCTGGGGTCACGCACGAGTAGGTCGCGCACGCTGCGCAGGAGGTCGAGGAAGTCCAGCACCCCCGCGGTGTTGAGGCGCTGAACGTAGCCGTCGATGACCGGCTCCAAGTCTCGTTTGAGCTGCGCCGCGAGGTCAGCGTCGAGCAGCCGATTGAGCGCCTTCAGGTCTTCGAGCACCTGGGCGCGCCGCTCCCGGAGCTCGGTGATCGATAGCTCGGGTGCGACGTCCCGCGGCGCACCAGCGTACTCCCACCAGTACCTTCTTCCCGTGCGGAAGCGAGCCCGAGGAAGGTCGGAGAGCACCGCCTCCACGGCATCCAAATCCAGCGCCTCGGCGCCCCTCGGCGCCACTCGGGAGATGCGGCGGCCAAGCTCCCGCAGACCCTGCACCAGGTATGCGTTCGGCTCGAAGGCTCGCTCGGCGACGCCGGCAAGGTCCCGCAGGCGCTCCAACATCTCGAGCAGGGCATGCTCGCGCTGAAAGTCGGGAGGTGAGCTCCAGTGCGCCGGGAAGTCGCGATGATCGACCAGCGTCGCCGCCGCCCACAGGATCAGCTCCCGCGGGCTGTCGCCCTGACGAAACGGCCTGCGACGCAGCATGCGTCGCAGGCCCTCCGGAGGTTGCTCGAGGTGTCGCTCGAACCACAGCGAAAACACCTGTTCCAGGTGCTCCTGGCTGGCCTCGGCGTCGATTACCTGGAAGTCAGGGTCGACGTTGGCCTCGATCGGTCGCTCGCGCAGCAGGTCGGCGCAGAAGGCGTGAATGGTGGCGATGTGAGCGGTCTCCAGCTCGGTCAATGCGTGATCGAGATTGGTGCGCTCTCGTGAACCCCGAGCGGTCTTCTGGCGTCGCCGCTCGAGCTCGGCCCTCAGCCGCAGCTTCATCTCCCCCGCGGCCTTTTCAGTGAAGGTGAGGGCGACGATGCGCGACAACTGGGTGGTGCCTGACTCCACCAGGGTCGTGATGCGCTCCACCAGTTGAGTGGTCTTGCCCGTGCCGGCGGCAGCCTCCACCACGAAGCTCGAGTCTAGATCCTCTCGGATGCGCCTGCGGGCATCAGCGTCGGCCAGTTGAGTCATGGCTCCTCCCGCAGTCGCTTGAGGCGCTTGATCAAGACGTGAGGCTCCGTCTTGCGCGCCGTGCGTTGCTCTTCGTATGGCCCGCACACGCTCTTGAAGTCGCAGTATTCGCAGCCTCTAGGCTCGGGCGCGGCCGGCAGGAAGCCCCCATCCAGGCAGCTTTTCACGGTGTCGCTGAGGAGCCTCGCGGACTGCCGAGTGTAGTCGTTCAAGGGCACGTAGAACTCGCGATACTCGCCGCGCCGCGTGTGATACGCGAGGCGTCCTCCGGCGATTTTGGCTTCGGGGAACAGGCGCTCGAGGGCTTCGGCGTAGAGCAGTGGTTGCAATGTGCGGCCGCCGCGGATCACGAACGGCGCGTGACGCCCGTCGGGCACGATGGGGCGACGTGCTTCCAGCGGGGCACCCGTTTTGTAGTCCGTCGCGCGCAGGGTTTCCTCACCCCCAACCGACGACCGCTCAACGCTGTCGATGGCGCCCCTCAGTGTGATACCGCAGTCGAGTTTGACCGGCTCGAGACGGCTACCACGGTCTCGCTCCGCGCGCCGAATGCCGAACGCCAGCTCGAAGTGAATGGGTTCCCAGTCGGGTTCTTCGACCAGCTGCTCGAGCCAGCCCCGCAGGTCACCAAGGATCTCCTCGATCCCGTCGGTCCACACCCGGTCGATGGCTGGTGCCAGCTGTTCGCGGTAGCGCTGCTCTGATTCCCCAAGGATCCGCTCGGCCAACGCGAAGGCTTCCTCCAGGTGCGGCGCTGTCAGGGGCAGATGGCCGCGTTGCTTCAACGCCTCCGCGACCGACTGCTGTACCTCGTGGATCAAGCGCCCGCGGGTCAACGCATCCAGGCGCTCGGCTCGTGTGGCGATCTCCCGCGGAGAGAGCCGCAGCACAGCGGAGAGATAGAAGCGGTATGGACACGCCGCGAACTGCTCCAGAGCCGTGGCGGAGTAGGGGCGCGCCTCGAGGCGATGCTTGGAGAGCGCAGCCTGGGCTGCCGCGCTGGGGTCCACCAGGCCATCGGCGCCGCGCCAGCCTCGAAGGTTCCAGCGCCTAGCCCGGAAGCGCAGGGCGCGACCCAGGTGAGGGTTGGCGCTGACGAGGTAGCCCGCGGCGCCCTGACGCGCGTCAGCGTTGCTGGAGCCGAGGCAGCTGTCGAGCAGCGCGAGATCGTACTCCGCGTCGTCGATGGCCAGCTCCGGGCGCTCTGGCGCTGGCCATCCCATGCGCCCGTGGGCAGCGTCACGCGCCCGCTGCGCCAGCTCCTCGAAGCTCGGTAGCTGACCGCTCGCCGCTCGCACGACTTCCAGGGCATAGAACGACGGAACCCGGGGCCGCGCTCGCTCCATGTCCACCCTGGGGTAGCTGAACACCACCGCGCGGCTCGCGGCACCCACCGCCAGGTGGAGCAGTGCGCGCTCGAGCCCCACGCGTTCCTCATTCTTCGCGAGGCTCGGAAATGCTTGCCGCGCGGCATCGAGCAGCAGGGGATCCTCAGCGACCTTGTGCGGAAAGAGCTTCTCGGCGAGGCCCGGCACGAACACGACCTCGAAGGAGAGGCCGCGGGCATCGTCCACGGTCGAGACATAGACGTTGCCAGCCGGGGCGCCCCCGGGGCGCCCTGCCAGCTGTCCGAGCCGGGCCGCGAGCACCAACTGCACTTCGTGGATCGAGACGGGGCCGACCGAGCCCATGGGTTCCAGCTCGGCGAGCAGCTGCAGCACCCGTGTTGGCCGGTCCAGGGTGTGGAGCGCGAGGCCCCGCAGGGCTTCGAGCCAGCCGCTCCACTGCGCTTGGTCGGGCAGCGCTTCGAGCAGATCGATGATGGGCAGCGCAAACTCGGCGAGCTGACGTAGCATCTCGGCCTCGCGAGCGAAGCGCGCTCGCTCCGCCTCGCTCTCGGCGGCCTCGCCAGCAAGCTCGTGCTCTGCCGCTAGCCCAGTGAGACGCGTCCGCCAGCGCGCGGCGCCGCCGATCACAGCGGCCTCGTTGAGCAGGCGCTCCCAGCGGCGGGGCGCGGGGCGGCTTCCGCTCGCGTCCAGGCTCTGCTTGCGAGCCGCCTCCAGCAGCTCGTGTTCGCTGACCTCTGGGGCTGGCGGAGCTGCGTCAGGCAGGAGTCCGTGCTCGTCTTCCGGAGCGGCCCAGCTCTGCTCCTCTGCCAGAGGCTCTGAAGGGGCGCGGGAACAGCCCAGAGACAGAAATTCTGCGAACCGCCCTGCGCTCAATCCTTCCGCGCGGCAAGCAAGGAGCGCTAGCAAGCCTCGCCCGGCAGGATCGGGTCGCTGGAGGCCCCGCGCGAGGTGATGGGGGACACCTGCACGGGTGAGCGCCTCGCCGATGTGGGGTGCGTAGTTTTGTGGGCTGCGGAGCAGCACCGCCATGCGCTCGAATGGCACGCCGCGCCCCGCGTGGACCAAGAGCTGCCGAGCGATTTCCACGCACTCGCGGTTCTCGCCGGGGGCGCTCAGGATGCTCACCCCCTCGTCGATGCTGGCGCTTGTCAGCTCCCGTGGGTTGAACAGCTCCAGCTGGAGTCGGTCAAGGCTCGTGCCTTCGGCGTCCGTCTCGAGAAATGTCGGAGTCACCCCCAGCGCTCGGGCGAGCCAATCCTCACTTTGCTTGTCGCCGTGTGGAAACGTGGCCCAGACTGGGATGCGGCGACTCAGCGCCCGAATCAGCTCGGCCTCTGCGGCGTGGTGAACCCGTGGGTCCACGAGCAGCGCGGCGGAATGTTCCAGGGGCAAGTCTTCCAACGCGCGGGTGGCCAGGTCGAGCACACGGGCCCGGGTCACCAGCTTCAGGCGCTCGAGCTCCTGGCGCAGGCTCTCGAGCAAGCGAACGAGGTCAGGCGCCTGATCGACCAGCGCGTCGAATCCCAGCCCGCCGAGCTCGAGATCGTTGAAGGTCCGCACCAGCGCTCGGGGCAGCCCGGGGCGACGACCGACACCTGCGAAGCGCCCGAGCTCACCCCGTGCGTCGAGCTCGGCGATCACGCGGCATGCGGCGGCTTCCAAGCTCAGTGGTGTCGACGGGAGCAGTCCCCGCCCGGCCAGCTCGCGCTCCGCGAGCACACCGGCGAAGCTGCTCAGGCTATGGCGTTGCCAACCAAAGCACGCCCGCTCGCCCTCGAGTGTGCCCTGCACCAGGCATGAAAGCGCGAGGGGCGAACCAATCAGGAGCAGCTTCGCCACATCGGTCTGGGCTCCCAGCCAAGCGCGCGCATGGCTCAGGCGCCGCTCGGCGCTGTGGGAGACCCAGAGTTGATGGCTCGGAGCTGACACGCCTCGACTCTATAGCCCTTCGCGGCGCAGCGCTGGAACCCATGTGACTAATGACTAGCGCCGACTGAACCGTACCTCGGCTATGATGCGAAGGATGCGCGGGGCGATGCACGAGCTGGGAGCACTCGACGTCTCTC
>JAUILJ010000498.1 GCA_030433055.1 Polyangia bacterium | reverse complement strand
AAAGATAGGTCCGCCTGCAACTTTGGTAATCAGTTTTGCGTTTCTTTTTCCAACTTGCCATCCTCGGTCAACAGCTTCTGAAATGCTTTTTCCGTAGACCCAATTTCGAACGATCGAAAATGAAAAAAGAGGCGAGGCAGAGGTTTCGTAATGGCCGACAGCAACGGCAGCGTTATAATCTTGAATGAAACTCCAAGCAGATCCACTACTACATCCTTCTGTGTAGACGAGCCGCAATTGGTTTTGCAGGCATTTTGGCAACCGCGTTGCGGAACCGTGGCCTTTTGGGTCGAGGGCGATCGCCTGTTTCAATGCGGCAACACTGCCATCGGGGTCTTTCAACTTGACGCAGGCTTCGCCCAGCAGCTTGTACGCCTCGGCGTCGTCTTGCTTGAGCCCCACATAGCGATCCAAGAACGGCCGCGCTTCAGCGAAGCGCTCGATCTGAGATAGGCAGCGCCCCGCACCGAGCAACGCCTCGAGGTCCGAAGCTTGCTTGGCAGACAAGTCGCTGAAGCTCCTGGCGGCCAGCTCGATCTGCCCCTGCCGCTCCGCGACCTGCGCGAGGCTGCGTAGCGCCTGAAGATCATCGGGGGACTGCTCGACGACGGCCTGCAGCGCCGCCAGTGCGTCCCCCTCTTGCCCGAGCGCTTGTTGAGCCTGGGCGAGCGCCCGCTGCACGTCGAGATCGCCTTCGCCAGCGGCGACAAGTCGCTGCAGCAGCGGCGCTGCTTTCTCCCAGTCGGCCGCGTCCACGTAGCAAAATGCCAGCGGCCGCACGACGCCCTGCTGGCTCGCATCGATCTCCAGGCAACGCTCGAAACGCTGCGCGGCTCGCGTCTTGTCGCCGGCTAGCAGGAGCGCCTTGCCCCAGTCAGCATGTAGCGTCGCATCGTCGATACCGCTCGCGGCGCGCTCGAAAGCGCTGGCCGCTTCCGCAGGGTTTTCCAGCTGGAGCAAGGCGCGCCCGAGGCGCTGCCAAGCCGCTGCCAGCCCAGGTTGCAGCGCCGTGAGCTGCTGCATGCAGCGCGCGACATTCCCCGCATCGTGCTTCGCTTCATACAGCTCACCAAGCCGCTGCCAGCCTTCACTGAGGCCCGGGTCGAGCTGAACGGCGCGCTCGGTGACCGAAACCAGCTCGCTCGCATCCGCCCCACTCGACCGAAGCTGCCACAACGCAGTGGAGAGCAAGCGGAAGCCGAGCGCGCTGTCAGGTGCCAGGCGGGTGAGTTGCTCGAGAGTGCCTCGCGCTTCGTCGAACGCGCCGCGTTCCATTTGCAGCACCGCGAGCTTCTCGAGGGCCGCTGGGTCGTTGGGGGTGAGCGCTGCGGCCTTGGCCAGCACTGCGCTGAGTTCCTCGTCTCGCCCCAGCTTGCGCAAGAGATCTGCCCACGCCTCCAGGATGCTACCGTCCTCCGGCGCGACCCGCGAAGCCTGTTCGAAGCACGACACTGCCTCCTCGTGGCGACCCAGGTCGACGAACACCTTGCCCAGACCAAGCTGCACCGAGCCCCGATTCGGGTCCAGCGCGACGCACTCTTGGAACGCCGCGATGGCGTCCTCGGTGTTCCCCAGCTCGCGCTCCACCTCGCCCAGCAACTCCTGTGCATCGGCTTGCGCTGGTGCGATACGCACGCTCTGGCGCAGCGCCTGGCGGGCCTCCGTCCACGATTTCCGCGCGGCTTCTGCTCGTCCCAGACCGTAGAACGCGGGTGCGTCATCGGGCGCGTAGCGCAGCGCCCGCTTGAACGACTCGCGCGCCTCGTCAGCGCGCCCCAGCTTGAGTAGTACACCGCCCAGGCTCGAGTGCAGATCGGGGCGCTCCGGGAGCGCTTGCACACCCTTCTCCAAGGCCCGCACTGCCTCGGCGTCTTGTTCGGTCGCCACGTAGAGCCTGCCAAGGGCCAGCTGTGCCTCGAGCAAGCTCGGGTCGCGCTCAGCCGCCGCCTGGTAGGCTTGGATCGCCGCACCGAGCAGACCGCACGCTTCCGAAGCCCGACCCAGACCAGCGCGGGCGGGCACCGACTCGGGCGCCTGCTTGACCGCCGTGTCGAACGCCTCGCGAGCCGCCTGGTGCAAGCCAGCCGCGAAGCGCGCCTCGCCCAAGCACACACTCAGCGCGGCAGATTCGTCGCTATCAGCCGTCGGCAGCCCAACCGCCGACTCGAACGCCTTCACCGCCTCCGGGTAGCGACCGAGGCGCATCTGACAGCCTCCGAGCAACGCCCAGCGCTTGGCGCTGGGCTCTTCCATCCTCAGGAGCTCGGCGAGCGCCGCTGCAGCAGGCTCGTCCTGCCCCTGTGCGATGCGTAGCTCGGCGAGGCGCTCGTAGCCTCGGCCGTACTTCGGGTCCAGACCAACGGCCTTCTGGTACAGGTCCGCGGCTGCTGGCCCCTCCCCGAGGCTCTCAAGCGTATCCGCGAGGAATTGAATGCACTCCAGCGAATCGCCCTTCAGGCGCAGGCTCTCTTCCAGAGCCTTCTTGGCTTCACTGAAGCGTTGCGTCTTGAAATAGCCGATGCCCAGGCTGAGCAAGATGTCTGGATCGCCGGCCCCGAACTTCACGGCTTCGGCGAAGCGCTCCGCGCTCTCCTCGAAGCGCCCCAACTTCTGCAGGCTGCCACCGAGGGCCGCATAGAGCTTGGCCTCCTGCGGGGCGAGCTTCACCGCGGCCTCGAAGGCAAGCGCAGCTTCCGCGTCGGCGCCTCGCGCGTCGAGCAGCTCGCCCAGAGCGACGTGACCATCCAGAAAGGTCGGATCGAGCTCGGTCGCTCGCTTGAACGCGGCCTCCGCGGCGGGCGCATCGCCCGCGCCTCGGCACACGGGACCTAGCAGCGCGTAAATTTCCCCACGATTATTCTCGCTCGCGACGTCGAGACGCGCTGCGTCTTCCAACGCCAGGCGCGCGCCGTGGGTGTCCCCCAGGCCAAGCAGCGCCTTGGCCAGGCACAACGCCAGGTCGGCGTCCTGAGGGTTCGTCTTCGTCGCGACCCGCAAGCTGCGAGATGCGGGTTCGAATTGCTCGAGCACCAGGCGTACTCGGCCCAAATGAGGCTGCAGGCCGATCAGGTCCTCGTGCCCCGCGGCGGCGATCGCCTCGTCTTCGGAGTTCGACTGATCGTTGAATACCTTCTCCGCCAACTCGAAGGCCTCGAGCGCCTTGGCGTGCTGTTCTCGTTCCGCAAGGATACGACCAACCAGTACCTGACCCGGCGCAAAGTCTGGATCGATCTCCAAGGCGCGCTGCAGTGCGTCCAGCGCCTCGTCGGTTTCGCCTAGCTCCGTCGCCGCGCGGCCGAGCTCCTTGAGCGCCTCGCCCATGTCCGGCCGCAGCCGAACTGCTTCCTTCAGCACCCCCCGCGCGTCGCTCCAGCGCTCCAGGCGATTCAGGGACGCGCCCAGCGCGCCGAGAGTGCGGTAGTCGTCCTCCTCCACGTCCACGACACGCCGAAAGACCTCGACGGCGTCGGCGTGGCGCCCCACTCCTTGCAGCACCTTGCCCGACTTGCGCTGAATGTCCAGGTCCGACGCAAAGGCTTCTGCCGCACGGTAATAAGCTTCGGCGGATCCGCTCGTATCCCCCAGGATGGCCCGCAGCTCGCCTAACCCCATCCACAAGTCCGTGTAGCTCGGCTCGAGCTGCAGCGCGATCTCGAAGGCCTCGACGGCCTCCTTGGTGTCTTCCTGAGCGCGACAGGCTTTGCCCAGCTCCCGCCGTGCCAGCGCGGGTGAGAACGGCGCGCGGTACTCCCCCACGCCGTCTGGCCCAGCCGCCTCGGCCAGCTCCAGCGCCTTGGTCAGAGCCTGCTTCGCCAGCTCCCATTTTTCCGCTTGGTTATACGCCATGCCGAGGTTGAGGCGCACGCTCGCGTCTTTCGGCAGCAGCCGCGACGCTTTGAGCAGCAGCGGGTTTGCCTCCTCACCTCGCTCGAGGCGGACGAGCACCGCGCCGACTTGCGCTAGCACTCCCTCGTCGTCGGGCATCAGGCGCAGCGCCTCCTGGAGAGACGCTGCGGCTTCTTCATCCCGAGCCGCGGTCAGATACAAATCAGCCAAGGAAAGGTGAGCCTGCGCGTCGTCCTTCTCCAGGCGCACCACCTGCTTGAAGGCCTCGATCGCCTCGTCCTTCAAGCCCAGACCGAGGCACACCTCGGCGAGCGCACGGCTCGCACGCACCAAGGAGGGGTCGAGGCGCACGCACTCGCGGTACGACTTGCGTGCCTCCGAAGCCTGGTCCAGCGCGCGCTGGGCGTCGCCCAGGAACGCGAACGCCAGCGCGCGCTCAGGCTCGAGCGCGATACTGCGCTCGAGACTCTCGGTCGCCTCCTCGTACTTCTCGAGCTTCACCAGCACCACGCCGAGCTCGTAGTGAATCGCGGCGTCCTTGGGCAGAAAGCGGAGCGCCACGCGGAAAGCGTTCGCCGCCGCTGGGTACTGCTCCGCAGCGGCATAGGTGCGCGCGATGGCGCAGTGACCCTCGACGTACTCGGGGTCCAGCTCCAGCGCCTCTCGGTAAGCGTCGATGGAGTTCTGGAGTTCGCCGAGCTCTGCGGACGCCTTGCCCAGGAGCTTGAAGCCCTCGGCCTCCGCGGGCACCAGCTTGGTCTGCTCTCGCAAGGTGCGCTGAGCCGCCTCCCATTGCTCGGTGGCGACGTAAGCGCGCCCGAGGCGCAGCATCACCGCGGGGTCGTCGGCGGCGACCTTCAGCGCGCGCTCGAAGCAGTCCACCGCCGCCGCGTACTCGGCGACCTCGACGAAAGCGTCTCCGCCGCGCAACGCCGCGTCGGGGTGCTCTGGATTCAGCTTGGCCAGCGCCTGCAGCGCGGCCCCCGCGACCTCGAAGCGTTTCATCTTGAGCGCAGTGTTGCCCAGGGCCTCCTGGGCATCCGCGTTGTCGGGCTTCAGCTCTGCCGCGCGGATCAAGGCTTCGAGAGCGACCTCGAGCTCGCCCTGCTCGACCTTGACCAAGCCCAGGTTGTAGTGCGCGAGGAAATGGTCGGGCTGCAGCGAGACCGTCCGCTGGTACTGCTGCGCGGCTTTCTCTAGCTCGCCGTTCTTGTGATAGGCGTGACCCAGGCGGTAGCGCTTGACCGGATCCTTTGGGTTCATCATCAAGCTCGACTCGAGCAAGGTGATGAGCTGCTTCGCTTCCTCGTTCATGCTGTATCCCCGAACCAGCGGGGCGTTCCCGGACTCATGAACGAGTCCCCATGGAGGGCTCACGCTGGGGGCGATACGATATCCGAGAAGTGCCTGAACGAGGGGTAAATGCTGAGCACATCCACGGATTTGCGAGACCCCGTGGGGGGCCGGGCACCGGGGCCTAGGTTCAGGTGCTCAGTGCCCGCCCAGGGCCGTGTTCCCTTCCAGGGGGTGAGGGTCAAGGCTTCGGCAATGGCTTGGCCGCGGGAGCGGCTGACGCCGGTGGCGTATCCTCCCCCAGGGTCTCGAGCTTCTTCTTCACGTCTTCCCGCTTCTGCTTGAGCACTTCCTCCAGCGTCTCCACTTGACGGCGCTGCTTGGAGAGGCGGTCCTCAAGTTCCAAGATCCGAGTCACGATCGGGTTGGCCCCAGCCGGCGAACCGCTCTTGTCGCCGAGCGCCTTGAGGTGCTCCCGCATGCGCTCGAGATCCCCCTGGATGCGCTCGACCTCCTTGTTGGCGTCAGCAAGGGACGTGTTGGCCTTCTCCACCAGGTCGAGCAGGGTCAGCGCTTCTCCCAAGATCTTGCGCTCTCCCTCGCTGAGCTCGGGCTTGTGGGCCAGCTCCTTCATCCCGTCGACGTCCAAGTTGTAGAGCGGGGTCCGGCGCTGCAACGCCTGTTCGATGATCAGCTTTCGCTCGCCCTTGGTCTTGGCCTTGGCGGCGAACACCGCCAGCGGCTTGTTCGTGTCCAGGTCGAAGTCCAGCTCGTCGGCGCCCTGCACCTTGGAGTTCTTCACGATGTTCAACACCAGGTACACGTCGCGCGGCGCCCCACTGCGGTTGGTCAGCACGTAGGCGGCTTCCGTGCGCTGAACGTAGTGCTCGATCATCACCCCCTCTTCGAAGCGCACCTTCTTGAGGTCTTCCACCGGCTTCGAGCGAAACTCTGGGTCGAACTCCAGCTCGACGTCCAGGTCAACACCGAAGTTCATGAAGGCGCGCTCCTTGGGCTTGAGCCGCTCCACGATGTCGTTGCCCATGTCATAGGACAGGATGTGCTGCGACCCGTCCACGGGCAGGGTCAGCACATCGACCTGACCGATCGAATCCCAGAATTCGGCGGGCGGGTTGTGGCGGTTGTCGCCCCAGATCAGCGTGCGGATGCCGCCGGTTT
>JAUILJ010000497.1 GCA_030433055.1 Polyangia bacterium | reverse complement strand
GAGGCCGTTGTCCACGAAGATGCAGGTCAGGCGATCGCCCAGGGCCTTGTGACACAGGAGGGCTGCGACGCTGGAGTCCACACCACCGGAGAGCCCGCAGATCACGTGTTCGTCCTCGGCCACCTTCGAGCGCACGGCCTCGATGGCCTCGTCCACGAACGACCCGGGGGTCCACGACGGCTCTAGGCCTGCCACGTCGAACAGGAACGCTTCCAGCAGCTCACGTCCCCGGGGCGTGTGAACCACCTCGGGGTGAAACTGGATGCCGTACTGCTTCTGCTCGGGGTTACCGATCCCGGCGTGGGGCGCGCCAGGCGAGTGAGCGAGTTGACGGAAGCCTTCCGGGAGCCGGGTGAGTCGGTCGCCGTGACTCATCCAGACGTCGAGCTTTTCTCCGGGAGGAAACGGTCGGAAGATCCCCACGGCTTCGTCCACTTCGAGCTTGGCTGGGCCATACTCGCGGTGGTCACTGCTCTCCACCTTGCCGCCGAGCTGGAGCGCCATGAGCTGCTGCCCGTAGCAGATCCCCAGCACCGGGACGCCGAGCCCGAACACTCCGGGATCGCTCTTCGGCGCGTCGTCCCCGTACACGCTGTCGGGGCCACCGCTGAGGATGATCGCATCGGCGCCGATGGCGCGGATCTCCTCGAGCTTCAGCGTGCCAGGGTGGATCTCACAGTAGACGTGGCTCTCGCGGATGCGTCGGGCGATGAGCTGAGTGTATTGGGAGCCATAGTCGAGGATCAGAACGACTTGGCGGTCGGGATGCGCGCTGGCGTGGGAAGACGTCATGGGCACCGCGCGCCTACCACGACGCGAAGCGGCAGGAAACGGGGAGTGTCTTCGGCCTACTTGCCTTGGGTGGTGATGACGACGACGTGGCGTTTGGGGGTGAGGGAACGCTGCAGGGCGCGGACCTCGGTCAACGTGGGCGCTTTTGCCGTCAACGGGCGGCCGAGCCACACCGCCACGAGACGAAACATGGGGTCGAAGGAACGCTCACGGTCCCGGAGCTGGAAGTACCGAGCCGCGAACTGAAGCTCGGCTTGAGTCATGGCGCCCGAGGCCAAGCGGTCGAGCAAGCCACGCACCTGAGCCACTGCATCTTCGATTCGCTCAGGCTCGGCGTGGACGGCGATGGCCAAGGCGGCGTTGCGCTCGCCGCCCAGGAGCTGGGCCTCGGCGCTCGCTGCGATACGCCTGGGACGGAGCGCGGCTTCCAGCCAGCCTCGAGGGCGGTTCAAGAGGAAGCTGGTGTACTCGCCGGCGGCGGAGAGGCTGCTGGCCACCGGGAGCGGCGCCAAGATCCAGGCGTTCGCCTTGAGCTCCGCCTTCTTGCTCGTGCTGACGCGGTAGAGGCCGGGCTTGGACACCGAGGCGGGCTCCGCGGCACAACGCGCGTCGCTCTGAGCGTAGGGCCAGAGCCAGCGCTGCAGCTCTCGGTTCACGGCGGCTTCAGCCTCGGGGCTTCCGCTCAGGACCGCCGCGCGCCAGGGGCCGTGCAGCATGAGGTTGCGGCGTGTGTCGGCGGCGCTGGAGTTCAGCCGGTTCATGCTCGACCACGAGCCGTGGGGAACCAGCCACGACGGGTGCTCGCCAGAGAACGCGGCGAGCCCTGTCTGCCACCCGGGATCCGGTGTGCCGCCGAGCTGCCCGAGCAGCTGCTCGCGCGCGTCGACGGTCCAGCGTGCGTCCAGAGGTTGCGTGACCGCCTGTCCCAGCGCGGCTGCGGCACGAGCGTACAAGGCGTCCGAGGCGTCCTTGCGGTGCGCGGTGATCATCACGCCGACGCCATGCCCGGTGATCCAGGGCTCGAAGCGCAGATCGGCGCCACGGTGGCGGTTCGCGGCCTCTGCCACCGAGCTGGCCCAGAGCGCCGCGCTACCGGCGCTGCCGCGATCTTCGTCGCTGGGCGCGCAAGGGTTGGCGAGCAATATGCGCACGCCGGCGCTCGACTGCTCGACCCGCGATACGAGCTTGAGGGCAGGTCGCGTTGACCGTTGCCGTGCGGTAGCGAGCGCCGGCTCGTCGAGCTTTTGCTCGGCCGCGTCGTAGAGCGGAGGGCGATAGGCGACGAAGGAGACCGGGTCCGTGCTCGACGTCTCGCGCCCACTCAGGCCACGCCAGGCGGCGCGCGCGGCCACCTCGCGAGGGTCCGCTGGCTGGAGCACGCTCTCGTCGAGGCTCCAGCGCTCGTCGCTGGTGCCTGCGAGGCCGCTGCGTAGCTCGTCCTCCAAGACCAGCGCCAGCTCCGCGGGGCCAATCTCTGCGGTTGTTTCCACGGGGATCGATACGGCCAGGCAGCCACCCCGGGGCCGCGTCGTGCCCACGATGCGTTCGGGCGCGGCGATGCCGAGGGAGGCGAGCCGCATGCGCAGTCGGGAGCCCGGAGACTCGAGCTGCTCGGCTGCCTGGACAGCGGTCGCCCCGTCAGGCACGCGGAGTCCGAGGCTGAGGAGGCCCTGAGCGGCGGGCTCGCCCACCAAGCGCTGTCCTCGGCCGGGCCAGGGATCGGTGGGCCTCGCGCTGGCGTCGCCGCTCGGCAGGGCAGCGTGGGCCGCTCTGGCCTGACCAAGCACCGCCGCGGGGCCAACGACCGCAAGGGAGCTGAATCCAGGGGCGGCCGTCTGGGCTCGCCACTTCTCCAGCGTCTGGGCCGCGGAGGGCTGGGAGAAGTCGGGTACCGGACGACTGCTGGCGATTGCCAGCTCTCCCGTGCAGTCGCTCAACAGCGCCGCCAGATCGTCGCGGTGAGAGCCGAGGCCCGCGACGCGTTGCTGAACACTGCGCAGCGCTGGGTCACTCGCGGACACCGGCGTCTGCAGGGCTGCGTGAGCGACCTGGATGAAGCGCGCGGCCCCTGCCGGGTCGGCCACGGGGGTGGTCACCACGAAGCCGACACTCAGCACTTCCAGGCGAACTTCGGGGAAGCCCTGGGCCCGCAAGCGCGCTTCCACCATCCCACCCAGCGCCGCGGACGCTTCGGCGCCGAGGTCGTGGGCGACCGCCAGCGCCGCGGTGGCGCTCGGAGCAGCGAAGCGCTCGATCAGCGACAGCCGAGGTCGCTCGGGAGACTCCTCGATCTGTATCCCGCTGTGGGGTGAGGGTGCGCTGGCCGCGGGCGCCTCGCTACCAGCGCCGAACAAGCCGCACCCTGAGCAAATCAGAGCCGCCAGGACCACGGGCTGTGCGGCAAGGGAGAACCTGGCCGCGCTTGTTCCTCGAAAGGGCACCGCGGGCCTCTATAGCAAAGCCCGGGGGGATTTCAGTCCCTTGCTTTTGGGTTCGCGGGCCGGGGAGGCACTGGATAGCCTCGCTCGGACACGATCTGGTCTTTCTCGATCAGCCAAACGACCCTGCCTTCCCGACCAACGCTCACGCCCCGGATCTTCGTTCCTCGCTTGAGCAGCTTGGCGTCTTCCGCCGGAAACGTGAGCGGCTTCACGTTCTCGTGCATCACGGTCTTGGGCCGTGTGCTGCAGTGCTCTTCGTACTCGAGGCGACCGTCCGAGGTGATGCGCTCGATGCGCCCGGTCTTGTAGCAGCCGTAGTACTCGAAGGTCTTAACCGGAGTCTTCTTGAAGGCCACCGTGACTCCGTTGTCTTCGGGAGCGACGCTGTCCACCACTTCCAGGAAGGGAATGGCGTCGCTCCTGTGATCGAGCAGCTTCTCGTAGTCGGGGATCCCGAGATCGACGCGGACCAGTTTGGCCGCGTTCCAGTCGATGAAGTCACGACCGGCGCGAGCCTTCGCAGCGCTGTCGTCGAGCCCCGCGTCCTTTGCCTTGCGGAACCGCTTGCGGGCCTCGTTGAACTCGTTCACGAGACCGAACTGAGCGTAGTGCACTTCTTGCGCGAAGGTCTCAGGGAATGGGTCGGGTCCCCGCGAGCGGCGATAGATCATGCGCTCGGCCGCCAAGCTGGGTTGGTCTTGCATCAGCGCATATTGCAGAGCGATCTCTCGAGTGAGCCGGGCAAACAATGGATCTTGGATGTAGTCGCCCTTCGCGGCCTCCACGACTTTGGAGCGCAACGCGATGAGGTCTTGGAGGAGCTCCGGATCGCCACCTTCTGCACTCGCCGCGGCTTTCAGCCGCGCGTCGTAGCCGTCCAAGACCGCCCAGTTGGCCGCCTGGCTCTCGAACGCGGCTTTGCGATGTTCGAGCACTTGCTTCGGCGTCTCCAGCAGTAGCTCTTTTTCAGGGCCCTGGAGCTGATTCGCTTCGTGCGTGAAGTACGATCTGGCCTCACGGAAGTCCTCGACCAGCGCTTGTTTGGCGTCCTCAGGGACCTTTACAGATGCAAGGGCAGAGCTGAGTTCCCCTTCGGAGACGTTGAGGAGCACCACGCTGAGCAGCGTGTCTTCGGCCTTTGCGTAGGGGTCCTTGTCGAAGCCACGCCCCTTCATTTCCTCTTGGATCCGCACCTGTTCGTTGAAGCGCTCGTTGATTGCAATCACCGCGAGCTTGACCAGGTCTGGCTTGCGGTCGTCGTACGCCGGGTAGTACCCGCGGAAATCGAGCGCACGGATCTTCGCCTTTTGTGCGCTGTTGCGATACTCGCTGCGCGCGCAGGTAGCCAACAGCACTTGAGCTTCTGCGCTCTCGTCTTCCTGGCGCTCCGGATTGTCTCGGCTCTCGTCCGGCGTGTACAAGACTTGAGAGCACTCCGCGCCGTCGTAGCGCGCTGGGCGCTGCTTGGAGGCGTCCGTCTCCGTGCCTGCGCTCGCAGGCTTGATGGTGACGATGCCGCAGGCACCGAGCCAAAGCGTTAGACCCGCTAGCACCAGAGACCAACCAGACGTCCTCACCCCCGAGCCCCAATTCCCGGGCGTGTTCGCCCCCATTGCACGTCGCATCGTCATCCCATCCTCATCCAAGCTCACTTGGCTCGCGTGCATCGCTCCAGCGCCGACACTCGGCACAGGACGCGTAGTCCCGGCCGTTCGTAGCCCCTATCAGAGGCGAGGCAAATGACTTGCTTGCGCGACTTCAGGAGCAGCGTTCTCGAATTCGAGAATCCACCTGGAGCGAGCGCTACAGCGAGCTGGATGCGATGAGCTCACGGGCTCGACACGCTCCTACGCGAGGCGTCCAGTGGGCCTTCCCACGTTTCCTTATAGGAATGCCCGGTGATGCCGCGGGCTGCGGCATCAGGCAGCGAGGGCCTGTTCCTGCAGCAGCGCTGCGAGGCGGTTCCGGATCTTGTGCTTCTTGCTGTAGACCGTCTTCACGCTGATTTGCATGCTCTCCGCGATCTGCTCGGGCTCCAGGCCCTCGCCGTAGTACAGGGCGATGAACTGGCGGTCCTTGTCGCTGAACTGCTTGAGCAACTCACTCACGATGCTCGCGCGCTGACGCATGAGCAGGGCATCGAACGGATCTGGCGTGTCGCTGGTCAGTGACTCGGCCTCGCTCAGGCAGCCCCGCTTCGGCTCGCGCTTGATGCTGCGCAAGTGATCGTAGGCGGTGTGGATGGCCAGCATGCCAATCCAGCTGCCGAGCTTGTTGCCGCGGCCGGGCTCGAAGCTGCGAAGCTTGCGCTTGTCCTTGGCGAGCAGGCTCAGGCAGAGCATCGCGTAGATCTCGCGGATGTCGTCGGGGCCGACCACCGCGCTGAAGCGCGCGGTGACGCGGGTGATGCAGCGATAGATGAGCCGCGAGTAGCGGGTGTTGAACTCCTGCCAGGCGCGCGGGTCGTCCCGCATCAGGCCTTCGAGGAGGATACGCTCCTGCTCCAGCTCCGCCGGGTCGTGGCGGCCGTTCTGGGCAGCGCTGGTGGGCTGGGCTTGGGCTACGCTTTCCGTCTGCATGCCCAGCCTTAGAGCACGCGGCGTGCCAAGCAATTTAAGCCTGTTTTCAATAACTTAGCTGCGTAACACCCCCTGTAACAGCGTAACCGAGTGGCGTAACGTCGTTACGCGAGGGGTTTGGTATACGGGGCCCGTGGCGTGGGCATTCCCCGGCCCGCGCAGCCTTTGGTGTCGTTTAAGGATCGCATCTGGCGGCGCGGGTTTTTGGCCCGGAGTTCATGCTAGGTTCGGCGCGTGCCGGCCCGGGTCAAAGCTGCGTTCTTTCTCGCGTGGTCGCTGATCGTCACGCTGCTGCGCCGCCTGTTTGGTTCCAAAGAGAACCTGGGGATCGCCCTGTTCAAGGAGAACTACGGGCCCGACCGCCTGCCGCCAGTGACGCCGGAAGAGCGCGCGAACTTCTCGGAGTTCGGAGGCTGTATCGCGTGTGGCCTGTGCGACCGTGGAGAAGCCGAGCGCATCCTGGCGTCCAACGGCGAGTATCGCGGCGTGATGCACCTGATGCTCGGGG
>JAUILJ010000496.1 GCA_030433055.1 Polyangia bacterium | reverse complement strand
CAGCGCGACACCTCACGGCCCAGGCTCACCACGTTGAGATCATCGCGCCGGACCCCGCACCGGAATACACCGATGACGGTGTTCTTGTTCACTCGGTCACTTCGTGGGCAGTTCCCGGGATGCACATTGACGTTGGCTACCGAACGGTAGGCAAGCTGCGATCACTACTCGCGAGCATCCGGCCGGATGTCATTCACCTTGCCTCCCCTTTTGTCCTGGGACACCAGGCCCTACGCGCGGCTATGCCGCTGCCAACGGCAACCGTCGCGGTCTTCCAAACAGACGTCTCGGGCTTCGCGCGGCACTATCGCCTTTCACCCGTTGGCGCCTTGTCCGATGCGCTGATTCGGAAGGTTCACCGAGAGGCCGACTTGACCTTGGCTCCGTCCACCGCATCGATGGACTACCTCAGGTCGCTCGGTATCCGCAAAGTCGCCCTCTGGGGACGCGGTGTTGATACAGAGCAATTCGACCCCAGACGCAAGTCTCCGGAACTTCGTACCAAATGGCTCTCACCCGATCCAAGCCGCACACTCGTGGGCTACGTGGGGCGACTGGCGCCGGAGAAGCGAGTCGAGGCCCTTCGCATCCTTGCTCATGACCCGCGGATTCAACTCGTGGTCATCGGGGATGGACCACAGCGAGCAGAACTCCAGTCGCTGCTCCCAAACGCGATATTCACCGGCCTCCTAGGTGGCGTCGAGCTTGGTCGGGCTACGGCATCACTGGACTTGCTGGTAGCTCCCGGTGAGCGCGAAACCTTCTGTCAGGTCGTCCAAGAAGGTATGGCTGCGGGCATTCCAGTGATCGCTCCAGACATCGGCGGCCCCAGGGACGGCGGCGACCAGCTGTCGGATGGCCTCCCCCTGCTCTTTTAAGATCTCCAGGTCGTCCCCAAAGAGCTTGATGCCCACATCGGAGCGAATCCCGGCTGTCATCTCGTTGACCCGCATCTCGATGGGTTGAGTGAAGACGCTCTTCATCCCCGGCAGGCCCTCGAGGGACTTCGCCATCTGCGCCACCAGCTCATCCTGGTTCGACGCTCGGCGCCACTGATCTTTCGAGCGGAGCGTGATGAAGACGTCAGACAGCTCGAGGCCCATGGGGTCGGTGGCGACCTCCGCGGTGCCGGTGCGCGTCCACACGTGTTTTATTTCCTCGGGGAATTCTCGCTTCAGCAACTGTTCGATTCGAGTCCCGTAGCGTACGGACTCATCCAGAGAGACACCGGCCACGCGGATGGTGTTGATCACGACAGACTGCTCTCGCAGTCGCGGCACGAACTCCGAGCCCAGCTGGGTCGCTGGGTAAATCGCTGCCACGACGAGCAGCGCGGCGGCGCCCAGCACGGCCAAGGGCCAACGCAAGGCCCGCTCGAGCAGCGCCTCGTAGCCCCGCTTGAGCCAGCGCACCAGGCGCGTCTCACGCTCGCGATGACCCGCCCGCAGCGCGTAGCTCGCAAGCACCGGAGTCAGCGTCATGGACAGCACCATCGAGCCGACCAAGGCGAAGATCACCGTGAGCGCCATCGGACGAAACAGCTTGCCCTCCACCCCCTCGAGGGTGAGCACCGGCAGATACACGGCCGCGATGACCAGCTCGCCGAACAGCGTCGGGCGCCGGACCTCCAGCGTCGCCTCCTTCACGACCCTTCGCACGTCGCTGTCGCTGGACTCCTCCGACAGACGCCGTGAGGCGTTCTCCACCACGATCACCGAACTATCGACGACCAGACCGAAGTCGATTGCGCCGAGGCTCATCAGGCTCCCGGCGATCCCAAACCGCAACATGGCGTTGAAAGCGAAGAGCATGGAGAGCGGGATCGCCAGGGCCACGATCAGGCCTGCCCTCAGGTTACCCAGGAAGATGAACAGCACCGCGATCACCAGCAGCGCACCCTCCAGGAGATTATTCCGTACGGTACTGAGTACTTGATCCACCAGGTCGCTGCGCTTGTAGACCGGCGTGAGCTCGACCCCTGGGGGGAGCGATGCCTTGGTCGCCTGGAGACGCGCCTCCAGCCGCTGCGTGAGTTCGTGGCTGTTCTCCCCCATCAGCATGAAGCCGAGACCGAGCACGACCTCGCCGCGACCATCCGACGTCGCCGCGCCACGGCGGATCTGGTGACCCACGCGTACGTCGGCCACGTCGCCGACGTGGATGGGAACACCGTTCGAACTCGCCACCACCATGCGCGCGATGTCCGTCAGTCCACTGACAGCGCCCTGGCCTTGAACCAGGTAGGCCTCCCCGGCGCTGTCGAATGCGCCGCCTCCGACGTTGCGATTGCCTCGCCGCAACGCGGCCGCGACGTCATCCAGGGTCAGCCCATACTTGGTCAGTTGCGTCGGATCGATGACGACGTGGTACTGGCGCTCGAAGCCGCCCCAGGTGTTTATCTCTGCAACCCCCGGCACCTGCAGCAGCTGAGGCCGAATCACCCAGTGGTGCAGCGTCCGCAGCTCTTCGGCGGACAGCGAGTCACTCTGCAGAACGTACTGAAAGATCTCCCCGAGGCCCGTGGAGACGGGACCAAGCGCAGGCCGTGCCACGCCGTCCGGTAACTCGACGCTCTGCAAGCGTTCACTCAGCAGCTGCCGCGCCCTGTAGATGTCGGTCGCGTCGCTGAAGGTGGCCGTCACCTGGGAGAGGCCAAACTTGGAGATCGATCGGACGTTCTGTAGGCCTGGTGTGCCGGCGATGGCTTGCTCGACCTCAAACGTGATCTGACGCTCGACCTCGAGCGGTGAGAGCGCGGGCGCGCTGGTGTTGATCTGGACCTGAACCGGCGTCGTGTCTGGAAACGCGTCGAAGGGCAAACGCGCAAAGCTCGCGACACCGGAGACAACGAGTAGCAGAGTCGCCAGCAACACGACTGGACGGTGTCTTAGCGACCACTCGATGATGCGCTCCAGCACCTAGTGCTCCCCTGCGGGGCCGACTTCACAGCAACCAGCCCCGAGGCTCCCCGGCATTATTTCCGTCCGGAGAAAAACCGCGCCGTCGGTGACGACTTGTTCCCCCGGTTTCACTCGCCCCTCGACTTGCACGCTCTCGCCACTGGTTCTGCGCACCACGACCCGCGGAGCAAATACGGACTCCGACGTGCGCACGAACACCACGTCGCGTTCCCCCACTCGCTGCACCGCCGCCCTGGGCACCACGACGGCGCTGCGGCGCTGCTTCACCTCGATCTTCGCCGTGACGAACTGGTTCGCGCGCAGCTTGCCCTCGGGGTTTGGCACGACGACCCGCAGCGTGACCTGTCGGGTCGTTGGATCGACCTCCGGCGCAATCCAGCTCACCTCACCCCCAACCTGTGGAGCGTACCCACCGACACTGACGTGGACCTTCTGGCCCAACGCGAGGACACCGGCGTCCAGCTCAGGCACGTCGCAGAGCACCCACATCGAAGCGATGTCGGCGATGGTCGCCAGTGGGGTCTCGTCGGTCGCGAGCAGCCCCACGACACCTCGACGCGCCACGACAGTCCCCGACAGCGGCGCCGTCAGCGTGTAGCGGCCCGAGCCGCTCGTCCCCGCAGCCCCGGTCATGCGCAGGGTGACCAGCGCCGTGCGTTCATCGGCCTTGGCCGCGGTCACCTCCTGCTCCGCCAACTCCACATCCCGCGCGGAAACAATGTCCTGCCGCTGGAGCCGTCGCTGCCGTTCGAGGTTGGCTTTGGCAGTCTTTGCGCGACCGCGCGCACGGATCAGCGCGCCCTGGGCTTGTCCGACCTCGCTGCTCTGAACATCGAACAGCGGCGCGCCGCGCTTGACCTGTTCGCCGAGCTTGACGCGAACACGGCGGACGACGCCGGGCACCAGGGCGCGGACATCGGCGAGCTTGTCCTGGTCGTAGTCGATGTGTCCATTGCACTCGAGGTGCTCTCCCAGAGCGACGTCGCGCGCCTCAACCACACGGAAACCAGCAACGGAGGCGTGCTTCGGATCGCGAAGCGTCACCACGCGAGCTTCGATCGCCCGCGCTTCCGCTCCCGCTGGCGGAACCTGAGGATTGCACTTGGGGCAAGCCGACTCGGGGAACCCGTGCTCGTCGCACCAGTCTCCCGCTTCCTTGAACTTGGCGACCAGGCTCGGATTGCAGCGCGTGCACTTGGACTCGGGCAACGCGTGCTCAATGCACCAGTCCGTACCCGGCGCGCTGTCGCTCACGTCTGGAGCCTGAGTGTCTGGGTGACAGACCGGGCAGAATGACTCGGGGAATCCGTGCTCAGCGCACCAATCACGCTGCGCCTGGTACACCGCCACCAGCTGACGATTGCACTTGGGGCACAGTGCCCTGGGGAGACGATGTTCGCAGTGCGCTGAGTCACCCGCTGCCGCCGACGTGAGTCCGGTGGCAGTCGACGGGTTCGACGTAGCTTCCGTTGACCCCCCGGCAACTCCCGCCCGCTCTCGGTCACACGCGATCAGCAGCAGCGCGGCGACGAAGCAGAACCAGGCCCTCATGGCTGCTTCGCAGGGCGAGTGATCTTGAGCTCTGGGTTGCAGGCCAAGCACTGCGACTCAGGCAGGTTGTGTTCAGCGCACCAGTCGCCGGTGGCCTTGAACGCAGGAACGAGCGAGGCGTTGCAGCGGGTGCACTGGGACTCGGGGACCTGGTGTTCCCCGCACCAGTCCTCGTGGCTGCCTGGTAGGGCGGTGCTCGGAGCGTGGGCGTGGAGCCCTTCGGCGCTGGCCAGGCTCTCGGACCGGACGCTGGGCTTACCGTCGCAGGCGCAGAGCAAGAGGCTCAGCGCAAGCGTGATGGGCATGACGAAATTGGAAGACAACATGACTTCTCCCTCGCGCTGGACGCGCGGAGGCATGGGTAGTCGCTGAAACCGCAGGAGCGGCAGCCGACAAACAACGGGCGACAGGCCCGCGCTACTTGGTCGAAGCAGCGCTGGGCGCGAGCGGGGATACGGAGTCCACGTGCGCTGGGCGCACGGCTCCCGAAGACGAAATCAGGCCGCGCTTCTCGGGGGCCTGAATACCTCGCCAACAACGCCGAACGGCTGGGTCTCAGGTCGAGCGCTGTCCATTACCTCGCGGCAACTCAGGTCCAGCGCGAGCGCTGGCTGGGGGTGAGGTAAGTCAGCCGCCCCTTGAGTACAGCTGCAGCTCACGCAGTCTGCGGGGCAATCGGTGTGATGGTCGCGAGCCTCCGCGCTCCGGGGCTCCTCGGCTGGCCTGGCCTCGAACGCGCGCTCCGCTTCGCACGGACACTCCGCCTCGCAGGCCCCCTGGCCAAGCCAGGCGAGCCCCGCTGGCGCCGTGCCCACGCACCAGGCCAGGGCGAAGAACAGGCAGCGCGCAAGCAGGATGCGCAGCTGGATTCGACCGTTCTTCACCATCGGCGGCAAGATAGCATGAGACCGAGTTCGGGGGGCCCGATTGGACTTCGGACGGAGCTCGGCGCCGTACCCCAGGGCCAGGGCCCGAACCCGACCGAAGAAGCCGTCGACACGGGTGTCGGCGTCCCGTTTCCACAACGGTCCACGAGACACCGCGCTCGCCAGTGCCTGTGGCGAGTGAACGATAGCTAGAAAGCGCGTGGCTGCATCCGGGCGAGGGGCCTACCCCGTTCGGGGTAGCCACCCAAACGACGAAGGCGCCCGAGGCGGCCTGGTGGCTGCGCCCCCGGACGATTTAAGCCGCTATCGCTCCAGCGCGCGCGGGTTTCAGGTACGCTCTAACGTTGCACATGCGTGGGGGGAACGCATTGCCCCAGGTCGGGGACAAGTACCGACTGCTCGAGCAGATCGGTTCTGGTGGCATGAGTGTGGTGTACCGCGCGGAGCACACACTCATCGGCCGCGAGGTCGCGGTGAAACTTCTGCTCCCGGAGCGCGCGGGTGATCGCGCGCTGGGCGCGCGCCTGATGCGAGAGGCGCGCGCACTGGGCAAGCTGCATCACCCGGGGGTCGCTCAGGTGATGGATGCTGGAGTCTGTGAGCTTGGCCCTTACCTGGTGATGGAGTTCCTGGACGGCGTCACGCTGTCGCGCTTCATCCGAGGAAGCAGGCTGACGATCGACGCATACCCAGTCCCGAAATCATCAATGGCAACGCCGACCCCTAAGTCTCTCAGGGCGGAGATTCGCCTCATCTCCACGGCTGAATCTCGGGGGAGTGCGTTCTCGGTGATTTCAAGTTCGAGCCGCTTTGGAGACAAGCCAGTTTCGCCAAGGATCGGTGCGACCGCAATCGGGAAGGTCGGGTCTTCTAGCTGTAACGGCGAAACATTTACGCCGACAAATGGGTAAGGCGATGACCACGCGGTTGCGGCGGCGCAAGCCTTTCTCAAGACCTCTTCGCCGA
>JAUILJ010000495.1 GCA_030433055.1 Polyangia bacterium | reverse complement strand
TTGCCTGAAGACGCGCGAATCGAGTCCCAGCTCGGGGGCAGCCTGCTGGGTTGTTTCGAGCTCTACGGATATGAGCGCGTGAGCGCGCCGGCCTTCGAGTACGCGGACGTGCTGGTGCGCGGCCTCGGTGCGCTCGACCCTCAGGAGGTGCTGCGCTTCGTCGAGCCTGAGACCGGCGAGGTCGTGGCGCTGCGTCCGGACATGACCCCACAGGTGGCTCGCCTCCTGGCGACTCGCCTCGCGGAAGCGCCGTCGCCGGCGCGGCTCTGCTACCAAGGGTCGGTGCTCCGGCGTCCCCGAGAGCGCGCGCGCAAGCACCGGCAGATCCCCCAGGCGGGTATCGAGCTCGTGGGCCAGGGCGGGGTGGACGCCGACCTCGAGGTGCTCGAGGTGGCGGTGGAGTCGGTGCGCCGCGCGGGGCTGAAGGACTTCGTGATCGATCTGGGTCACGCCGCCATCGCTACTCCGCTGCTGGAACGAGTGCCGCGCGGATTGAGGGACGAAGTGGTCGAGGCGCTTTCGGTGAAGGACAGCTATCGACTCGAGCGCCTCGCGGGCGATGCGGGGCTGAGCGCGGCTGAAGTGCGCGCGCTGTGCGCGCTGCCGGGCCTCTGCGGAGGGGAGGCGGTGTGGGCTCGCGCCGAGCGGCTGTTGGCCGACACCGATGCGCTGGCCGGCTGCTTGGAACTGAAGGCGCTCTGGACAAGGGCTCGAGCCCTCGAGTGCCCGGTGGTGGTGGATCTGGGGGAGACCCGCGCCTTCCGCTACTACACCGGCTTCTTGTTTCAGCTCCTCGCGGAAGGGCCGGGCCGCGCCCTTGCATCCGGCGGGCGTTACGACCGGCTACTCGCCCGTTTTGGACAAGATCGCCCCGCCGCGGGCATGGCTGTCGATCTCGACAACCTCGCCTGGGCGCTGGCCGCCGCCGAGCGCTCACCTGAGGTCGCTGTTCGGGTGCTGGTGAGTCCTTCACCCCACGCCCAGGAGGTGGTGCGCGGTTTGCGGCAGCTTGGGATCGTCAGCGCCATTGCGCCCGATGGCGATCCGCTGGGTTACGCGCACGCCTGGCGCTACACCCACTGGGTCGAAGGGCGACCCCAGGCGCTGGATTTGAACCTGCTCGGTTCGGGGGCCAGGGTTCAGGTGACAGGCGCGGATCTTTCCGAGGCGCTGCGCGCGTTGGCGGCACAGCTCGCCTGATACCCATTCCGCGGACTGGCATCGGGGAAGTCTCACGCCAGCCTCACGCCAGCTCTCCCGCGCGGTGGGCAACGCTTGTGATCTGAGCCTTTGGCCGCTAATACGGCTCCGCAACGAGCCTGACATTTGTGCTGGCTGGTTGCCGTGTCCACCTGAGGGACGCGAGACACTCACGTTCGCCCCACGTCGGGGCGGACTCTGCAGGAGAACACGAGAATGTCGTCCGTGGTGATCGTCGGTGCGCAGTGGGGTGACGAAGGCAAAGGGAAGATCGTCGACATCTACACCGAGTTTGCCGAGATGGTCGTCCGCTATGCAGGCGGGCCCAACGCGGGCCATACCCTGGTGATCGGCGACGAGAAGATCATCGTGCGACTGTTGCCGAGCGGCATCCTGCGGGAGAACACACGCTGCGTGCTTGGACAGGGCATGGTGGTGGACGTCGATGTGCTGCTGGGCGAAATCGACGAGCTCGAGCGTCGAGGACACAGGGGAGTCGCCGATCGGTTGTTGCTCAGCGACCGCGCTCACCTGATCATGCCGTACCACATCGTCGTGGACACCTTGCGGGAGTCCACGGCCGCCGAAGGCAAGGCCATCGGCACCACCAAGAAGGGGATCGGCCCGGCCTACGAGGACAAGGTCAAGCGCCTCGGGGTCCACGCAGGTATGCTCAAGGACACCGAGCGCCTCGAGGCGAAGGTGAAGATGGCGCTGGATGGCTGGCGCGCCACGATCGAGAGCCTCGGCGGAGAGGTTCCGAGCCTCGCGGACGTCATGGCGCCGCTGCTCGCCGCCAGAGAGCGCATCGTCAGCATGCTGGGCAACGCGTCCGTCGCGGTGGACGAGGCGATCAAGAACAAGACCCGGGTGCTGTTCGAAGGCGCCCAGGGCACGCTGCTCGACGTCGACCATGGGACCTATCCGTTCGTCACCTCGAGCAATCCTGTCTCCGGCGGCGCGGCGATCGGCTCCGGCATCGGCCCCAACCGTATCAACACCGTGATCGGTATCACCAAGGCCTACGCCACTCGGGTTGGCGCGGGTCCTTTCCCTACGGAACTAGATGACGCGGATGGCAAGCACCTCAGGGAGGTCGGGGCAGAGTTCGGCTCCGTGACTGGCCGGCCGCGCCGAACAGGTTGGCTCGACGTGCCAGCCCTCCGCTATGCGGCTCGGGTCAATGGGGTCGACGGCTGGGCGCTGACGAAGCTCGATGTGCTCACTGGGCTACCCCGGATCCGCGTCTGCGTCGCGTACGATACTCCCGATGGCCGGACCGAGGACTTTCCCATCGACATGCTCGATGAGCCCGGGCGGGTGACTCCCGTCTACGAGGAGCTCGAGGGCTGGACCGAAGACCTCACTGGGGCGCAGGTGCTCAGCGACTTGCCCGCCGCGGCACGCGCCTACGTTCGCTTCATGGAGGAGCGCGCTGGCGTGCCGCTCTACTTGGTCAGCGTGGGGCCCCGGCGCCGAGAGACGATCGTGCTGCACAATCCCTTCTTCGGTCGCGCAGACGCGCCCTGAGCGCCTGCAGGCTGAGCGCCCAACGGTCACTGACTGGCTGGAGGCAGCATTCGGCTCACGCGGCGGTGGCCTCCAGCTTCCAACGCCTCTACGCTTGCCGGTATGTGGTGGGTGCTCGCGACGCTGCCAGTAGAGGTTCAAACGCTGGACGCCGCGCGAGAATCCGCGCCGCGGCCCGCGGAGTGCCGTCCTGCGCGCACGGAGACCCGGCGCTCGCTCTGGACCAATGCGCGGCAGCCGAGCCTTGCGGGCTATTGCCGCTGGCTGGCGCGCGGCTACTCGACCCTGCGTCGGGATGCCAGCGCGGCGCTGGCTGCGGCGGACAAGGCGACCAAGCTGCGCCCCGGGTACTCAGCGCCTCACTGGCTCGCTGGCCAGGCGTTGATGGCGCTGGGGAGGCTCGCGGACGCCGAGTCGCGGTTCGACCAAGGCTTCAAGCTGGAGCCGAGCGGGCCAAGCTCGCCAGTGCAGCTGCAGGACGCTGCTCGCATCGCCGCCCTTCGCGGCAAGTCCAAGCAGGCGCTCGAGCTATATCGGCGCCTGGTGCCTCAGGCAGCGCTGCTGTCCAGTCAGCGCAGGCGACACGCGCTGTTCGTCGAGGCCGCGCTGGTGCGCATGTCGGCGGGTGAACTGGAAGTCGCTGCCAATTACCTCGCGGAAGCAAGAGCGCGGCGCGGAGCCCCCGGGTTTTCCAGTTTTGTGTTGGGCGCCCTCGCGCTGATTCTGGATCGCCAGGGGAGGGCTGCAGAAGCTCGAGCCGTGGCGAAAGAGGCGGGCGGTCCTGGCGTGCTGCTCAGGCAGCTACAGTACTTGCGCCGCGGCAAGCTGGCCCTGCTTGCGGGGTTGCCCCATGTGCCCGAGGCGGACCTGCACGCCATGGCGGCGTTGCTCGCGGATTCCCCGGAGCAGGCGAAGGAGCAGTGGCGCGCGTATTTGAAGGCAGCGCCGAAGGATGACCGTTGGCGTAGCCATGCGGAAAAGAAGCTCAAGTGAGATTCGCATGCGTTCCTTCGTAGCTCGAGTTGGGGGATTGGGTTTGGGGTTAGGCGCGCTGTGCTTCGCGCCGCCGTCCGCTGCAGAGCCGACACTCTGGGCAGCCGCGCGTGATCCGGATGCCGCTGCGGCCGAGAAGAGCTACGAAGGCGCGCAGCGCATGTTCGCGCGCTCCCTCGAAGCCGAGCGCTTCTCGATGCGAAGCTCGAAGAACCTCGAGCGCGCCTCGCTCGCACTGGCCGAGCTGGCGGAGGCCCACGGTAGCGCGGAGGTCGACTATTTCCTCGGCCACTTGCTGAGCCTCGGAAGCGATCTGAAGCGAGCAGAGACGGTGCTGCGCCGTGCGCTGGCGCGTGCGCCCAATTCCCCACTGGCGAGGCGAGCGTGGTTCGACTTGGGGATCCTGCGCGCGAAGGCTGGCGACAGCAAAGGCGAATACGACAGCTACACTCGCGCCCTGGACACCAGCTGGGAGCGCAGCTTGCGCGGCAACCTCTACCTGAACCGCGGGGAATCAGCCATGGTTCAGGGCCGGCTGACAGAGGCCCTGGCGGACTACCAGCAAGCCGTGCGCATCGGTAACGAGCCGTCGCTGCAGGCGCTAGCCTACTGGGGGATTTCCATCGTTCAGGACCGGCTGGGCGATCTCCCTGCCGCGCTCGAGGCTGCGCGGCTCGCTACCAAGATCTATCCCGGAGCGCTGGACCTGCCGAGCGTGTTCTTCGTGCCCCGCTACGACATCCACTACTATCGCGCGTTGACGTGGATGGCGCTCGCCAAAGACGCGGGCTCGCCGGAAGGCCGAGCCGAGGGCTACGCGCGCGCTAGCCAAGCCTGGACGGCGTACCTTGCGGAAGCAACGCCGGCGAAGGCGGAGTGGGTGGTGAACGCGAAGCTGCACCTCAAGACGACCGAGCGCGAGCGCAAGCTGGCGGAGAAGGAGCTGGGGAAGGCGGGAAAGCGCAAGGCGCCAAGCCCATTCGCGCTGCCACCTCCGCTCCGCGGCCCGGCGCTTCCCTCGAAGCCACCGACCAAGCCCCGCGGGGCGAAGCCTTAGCGCGCTCAGGCGGCTTCGGGGAGCTCGCGGGGACGCAACACCCGACGAGCGCCGTCCACGTCCTCGACCGCGAGGAGGACGGGCCGCAGGTATGGGGTGCGCTCGAGTTCTCCGAACGCGCCGCTGGCTTCCAGGGCACGTGCCCGGGGCCCATCCAGCACCAGGAACAGATCGGTCACTCCGGAGCCCTGCCCGGGCGCGTCAATCACGTCCACGATGCGGTCCCGGTCCAGATGGAGCTCCTCGTGTCCTCGCTGAATCAACACGCGGCGGTTCGTCACCAGGTAACGGGTGTTACTCACCAGTCGCCAGGGCTTGAGACACGCCTCGTTGACCGCGTAGCCGAACAGGCCCAGCAGCAGCGTGAGCGACAGCGTCAGGGCAAGCACGATGGCCAGTAGCGGCGCAATTTCGATCCCTGCGCCCGAGAGGGAGCGGACGATAGCTGGGAGGCGCCACGCGATGCGACCGACGGAGCCCAATAGCAGCACGCCGACGAGCAGCAGCCCCACCTGACGTTGTCCGCGCGGTAATAGCGCGCGCCAGGAGCGCCGTGGCCGGGCCGTCCACAGCACCCGTTCGTCGGGGTCGAGTCGCTGGGTCAATGGCCTCGCGCCGAGCCCGCCTGGCACCGTCGTTTCGACGCCCCGGACGATGGCCCAGACGCGGTCAGGCGCTGCGACTCCGCGCAGGCGAAGCGTCAAGCGACGGCGTAGCGCTCCGGTGGGCACCGCGCGCACCAGCTCGAGATCCCCCACGCCAGCCTGGCGCGGATCCCAGAAGATGCGGGCGAAGCTGATTGAGCGGATCTCGATGCTGCGACGGAAGCGCCCGCGCTGCCAGATGACGTGGCTCTCGGTGACCGTGTAGCGCATCTGCGAGAGCCACCAGCGGGGCAGTTCGATCGCGGCGATCCCCACGGCAAGGCTGAACGCCGCGAACAGCAGGGTCGGCAGCGCGGCGACGTGGAGTGCGAGCTTGGCGGCGAGCACGAAGCTCAGCGCGCTCGCGGTGGAGATGAAGGCCAGGGCGGAGACGGCTCGGTAGGCGACTGGCAAGCGTGCGTAGCGGGCTTCGCCCGTCCACACGATGGTCTCTCCGAACAACGAGTCTCGCCCCATACTTTTGGCCTGCTCGAGCTTAGACGCTCGACAACACAAAAACTTGAGGTCTTACTGACGTTTCGTCCAGTCACGCGGTGAAGTTCTGCTGTAGCTGGATCACCTAGGAGCGCGAGCAGGGGTGCTCTGGCCCATGAGGGCGCAAAACGTCGGCGTTCGGGCTCAGTTGATCGGGGAGACGAACACCAGCTCGACGCGAGCGTTCTTCTGCGCCGCTCCGCGCAGCTTGCTCGGGACGAGCGGCAGCCGATCCCCGATGGCGCGCGCGTCCACCTTCGGGGCGCCAAGGTCGGTCAGGGCCTTGGCCAGTTCGCTGGCTTTGGCCTCCGCACCTCCCTCATGCACCGAGATCAGGATGGGGAATCGAGGATTGGCCTTGGCTACCTTGGCGAGCGCTTCCAGGCGCTGCTTGGCGTCCTTGGCGA
>JAUILJ010000494.1 GCA_030433055.1 Polyangia bacterium | reverse complement strand
CGGACCTGCTCGCGTTCACCCTCGACAAGACCCGCGGACAGTTCTCGCCCACGACGCGCTATCGGGACTACGCCATCAGCCGCGAGCTCATCCACTGGGAGAGCCAGTCCGTCACTCGAGCCGACAGCGACACGGGTCTGCGCTACCAGCATCACGTGCAGCGGGGCTCCAGCGTCATGCTCTTCGCGCGCCTCCGCAGCGACGACCGAGCGTTCTACTTTCTGGGCCCTGCGACGTACGTCAAGCACGAGTCCGAGCTGCCCATGGCCGTGACCTGGAGGCTCAAGCACTCCCTCCCCGGAGACCTCTTCGCGTCGTTCGCGGCTGCGGTCGCCTAGTCCCCGCGCGCCGACTGCTTCTGCGAAGCGCTGCGCGAGCAACGCAACGGCAGGGTGTGCGGGTCGCGGGCGCCCGATCCCCTGGTCCTCAACCGCTAGGGCCTTCTGCGCTGCCAGCAGGTCGTTCATGGTCCCTCATCCCTTGATGACGTGAGATCCCCCTCGACGCTCGACAGCTCGCGCAGTGCTACGCTCGGCGCGCCCTCCACGCTCCGTGCCGATATGCCCCGCCTCCTCCATCTCGCCCCCGCCACCCTCGAGCGTCGCATCAGACGCAGCGGCCTGCGTGGGCGCTCGTGGACGCTCCCCACCACAGACGGCCCGCAGGCGTACGACGAAGCCATCTTCGCTATGCCGGTCACGGCGGACATCCAGGTCTCGCACCAGTGGCTGCGCGAGCTACGGCAGTGGCGCGGGGGCGTGCGCATGGCCGCCGTGGTCTTCCGCATGGACAGCGCGGAGCCAGCTCTCTTTGGGCGCTATGGCCAGCCCAGGCGACGCGGCACTCTGGGAGAGGCGGTACGCGGCCTGATGGAGGATCCGTGGGGTTCCGAGCTAGTGCTGCACGGGCCTATCCCCGCCAGCGCGGTGGTGTCCATCGCGGTGCCGCGCCAAGACATCGGCTGGACGGGAGGCCCTGGTCAGCACGTGGACTGCACCTGTCCGTGCTGCCTGCCTCAAGGACACCCCAAGCTCGTGCGGCGACTGCGCGCGCGCTACCACGCGAGCATCGACCAAGTGCGGGCAGGGCAGAAGGCGGGCGACGCCACCCAGATCGTCGCTGGGCTGGCGAGCATGAACGTCGCCCTTGAGCGGGCAGGCGGCCGTCTGTCACCGGCTCGCTTGCTCTCCCTCGCGGACCACGAGGACTTCGGTGTCCGCAAGGCCCTGGCGTGGGTGCTGGGCTACTTCAGCGACCCAGCCGCGCAGGACGCGCTGGGTCGCCTCGCCTCAGACGTAGACCCGCGCGTGATGAGGGGCGCCCTCGAGTCGTTGTTGCGCAGCGTGGGCGTCACGCGGACCCGCGCGCTCCTAGGCGACCATGAGCCTGCGCTGGTCGACCTGTGCGACTTCCTCGACCTCTACGACTCGGAGGCCACCCGCGCGGTCTTGCGGGACCTCTGCCAACACCCGGCAGACGCGGTGTCTCGCGAGGCGACGCGTACACTCGCCACTGTGCGTGGGTGAGCCGGGCACGCTAGCGATTCCCCGCCCTTGTGCGTGATATTTCGTGTGATACTATATATCGGAATATCACATGACCACCAAGCGACAGATCCAACTTGCCCAGACGGCTGCCGCAGCCGCAGAACGCCTGCCCGATGTCGGCGCTGTGTCGATCGATGAGAGTTCACGCGGGCTTCTGTTGCGCGCCACGGTGTTTGGCAAGTCCTTCAACTGGTTGGTCGCCGGGGTCTTTCGGAGTGAAAGGGACACCGAGCGCGCAATCACCACGGCGTGTGCCACAGGTAGCAAGACAGTGGTGGTGTTCCATCGGGTTTCACTCCCTCAGGCGCTCCAGCTGGCGGAAGCCAAAGTCGACTTCATCGACACCTCGGGGAATCTGCGTCTGACCCCCACACCCAGTATCGCCATGTTCGCCTGGACTCCCCCCGCCGCACCTTCGTCGCCCGCTGGAGGTCTAAGAGAGGCTGGCTACGCAACGCTCTTGGCCTTCTTGGCCCGTCCGGAATTGCTTGGCGCTCCCGTTCGCACGGCGGCCTCGGCGGCCGGCGTGAGCACGATGGCTGTCCGGACCACGCTCGCACGACTGACTGAGTACAGCTGGATCGCAGGAGAAGGACGCTCTGTGGGCTGGGTGGGGGGCGGCGAACGCAAGGCTCGGAGGCTCTGGCTGGAAGGCTACCGAACCGTGGTGCGGCCTGGCTCTGATCTCGGTACCTTTGCGCTGGACTCGAAGCACGGGGCGACGCGCATGAACCACAAGGCTGTGCGGTCCCACTTGGCACAGCGTATGGACAGCCTCTCCAACTATGGGTGGGGCGGCTATGAGGCACTGAGTCACGTCCCCTCCGTGGGCGATTACCTGGTGCACGATGCACCCATGATCGACGTTGTGGCCTACGGAAAGACCAACACAGAAAAGGTCTCCACGGATCTTGGACTACGCGTATCGGAGCGCTTCAGCGTCAGGGTGCGGCGCCTACCCATCGCTGCCAGCTTGCGCCCCAAGTTGAGCACGGATTGGCCGGCTCACACGCCGCACCCTCTCGTGGTCTGGGCAGAGCTCATGTGCATGGGTGACCCGCGCGCCGAGGAAGCGGCCGGGGTGCTATTGCAGTCACTGGACGCCAACAGATGACGGTCTTGCTTCCGAAGGTTCTCTTCGAACCAATTCGAGCGGCGGTAACGAAGCTTGCCTACGCACAGCCCACGTTGATTGGCGCAGGTGCATTGTTGGCACACGGTGTGCCTCTGAGCCTCACTACCAAGGACGCGGACTTTCTCCTGCGCATCGACTCTGAGGAGCTGCCCCAAGTGCGGGCCAACCTCGGAGACCCATGGGAGGTCATGAGCAGCGACGCCAAACACTGCTTCACCACTCGGCCGGGTGGCCTCCGTTTGGACGTGGTACCCATCGGAAAACCCAGCAGCAGGCCGAGCACTGTCACCAAGAATGCCTTCGACCTCCGGGGCTGCGATCTCGCGGCCGCGCGCGCCGCCCCCCTTTCGCTGAAGAGCAGGGGCTCAGCGGACACAGTGCACGCCCAGGTGCCCCCCATCCCCGTGTTGGTCCTCCTGAAGGTCATCGCCATGGACGACAGCCCAAGCACTCGAGAGAAGGATATGTCCCACGTCGTCACGGTCGCCATGACCTACTGCGGAGACTACTTCGAGGACGACAGGTTGTGGGACTCTGGGGTACCAGGCACCCTCGAGCACACGCTGAAGCCAACCTGGCTGCTGGGAAGCGACATCGGCAAGCTCGCACCCGAGTACTCGCGTGAGGTCTTCCGAATCTGCGATAGCAACGAGATGGCGCGTCGTGTGTCTGCCCTCCCGTCGGCCGAACGTGAAGGCGCAAACGGACAGGACTTCCTGGATGCACTCCGGGAGGGGTTTGAGGCCGGTGCAGGTCGCTGAGACCAACACCCGGAACGGTCCGAAAGCGAGCGTCCCTCGGAGCTGCAAAGATCCTTTCGCTCGGAGTCTTCCAGTAAGCTCCTCCCATGCGCGATCCCAACCGTATCCACGAGATCAACCAGGCCCTTGTGCGCGCCTGGTTGCGGGAACCCGACACGCGTTTGGGCCAGCTCATCGCCCACGAAAAAGTTAACCAATGCTACGATTGCTAGCCGAAGGACATCTCGCCGGCGTGGTCTTGGGCGATGCGAGGGCGCGCATTTCCGAGACCTGGGGTGAGCCGACAGATTGGAGTGCCAAGGCGAGGGAGCGCGCGAAGATCTGGTGCTACGGCGAGATCGAAGTCTATTTCGACCCGGCGGACACGGTCTGGCTCATCCACTCCGACCGCGGCGCGATGAGTATGTGGGAGGGAAGCGGTGACGCTCGGGTCGATCCGTGGGTCATTGCGCCGACACTCTTGACGAGGGACCTTGAGAGGGCCCTCGATGCAATGGGAGTCACGCATGAGCGACGGCCTGGACGCGGCGATCCAGAGGTCGCGCGGGTTGTCGCGAACGGCGCGCTGGAGTTTGGGTTCGAGTCGCGGCCGGAGGGCGCGGAACCGACGCTCGCCTATTGGTCGTGGAGTCGCGCCGAACCATAGGGGGCGCGCCCTCGGTCGTCACCTCCGTGACAGCCGAGGAGGGCCGTGCTGAGCTGTTTTAGGACATGGTCAATTCCGACGGGTTTCGAGATCGAATCACTGATTTCTCTCCCCATCTCTACAATGACAACCCGCACAGCGTGGGTCGGATTCTCGACAGACTCTTGGAGGACAAAGCTGCCGCTTCGTCCTAGTCTTAGGAGCTAAGCATCACCCGACACCCCACGTCACTTCTTGGCCCCACGTGGTGTCGCTGATATCCATAACCCGAGTTGGACAACAGTCCAATAGGCAAGCATCAGGAGCTCGGTATATCGTGGCATTCGCACGATGACGAGCGTCCACATTGGATGCAGTCGTCATCGTCCAAGCTGGGGATCAACATGGAAAATCAGAAGAAGCTGCTTGTTACACTGGACGACCTCACCGTGCGGGGGTCACTGGAGATCCGACAAGAGGTCTACATGGTAGGTCTCGGATACCGTGTTTGGGATGGGAGTCCCACGGATTCAAAGGGCATCGAGATCGATCATGACTCGTCCGATGTCCTGGATCTCCTGTCGTCCGACAAGGTCGGGAACCTCAAGAACTGGTACTTCGCGTTCGCGACGCCGATCTTCAAGATTCGCAAGAGGCGGAAGCATGTCTTCCCTGGTGGCCTCCCGCTCTTCTTTGGGCAACCTGGTGATGGCCTGAGCTTCTACATGGCGATCATGGAGTCCAATGAGGGCCACCGCGAGGCGGGCAAGACGCTTCGGACCGCGGTGGACGCGCTGGATACGGACGGCCTCTTCGACGCTGTCCTCGAAGTGGCCGCCACAGCCAACCCGACCACCGCGCTGATCAAGACCGGCTTCTCGGCCTTGGTGAAAGTGTTCGAGCTGGCGCTCATCAACAAGAAGGACGAGATCAAGTACACCAACGTGTTCTCGTTCCGCGAGAGCAACGGCTTTCTGGAGGGCTCCCACTCTGACTGGGGCAATCGCCGGGCGGAGTTTACGATGACGGCTGAGATCGACTAGCGGGCGACGACGAGGTGGGCGTCGCCGCCGAGGTTGGGGAAGTCGACCACGTCGCCTGGCGCGGTGGTTGCGAGGAAGCGAGCGAAGGGCTGCGGATCGGGCTGCCGCGACGCGAGGGAGGGGGAGTCGAGGAGCACGAAGCCAAAGGGGGCGTCGGCCGTGGCGTCGCTGAACGCTGGCGTCTCCCATTTGTACGCAGCAAAGGGCGCGCTCCGCAGCACCTCGAGCAAGCCCTCGCGGACCTCGCGCTCGTCGCGTAGAGCGGTGAGCGTGGCCTGCCTCGAGAGGGGCGTCTGGGCGCGCTCCAGGTGGTACTCCTCAAGCTCACCGTCCTTGCGCTTCCACATATGAGACATCTTGTCCGAACGGTAGCGGACGCACCCCGGCCGAGCCAGGGCCGCACCCATGGCGGTCGCTTGGTGGTTGTAGTCGACGCGCTCCTATTTCGGTCCGCTGACAGGGGGATGGCCGCCTCCCACGCGCTCCAATCTGGTACCGTTCTTGGCGTCGCGAGTGCGACTGAGACCGAGGGAGATCACATGAAGGAAGAGCTGTTCTGGGAGATCATCGGGCACCTTGCCTGGGACCACGCGGGTGATGACGAGGCTGTGTTGCAGCCCGCGGTCGACAGGCTCAGCGGGCTCTCCGTCGCGGAGATCGTGGCGTTCGCCGACATCCTCGCGGAACGGCTCTTCGCCCTCGACACCCGCGAGCATTGTCGCGCCGGCTACAGGGGCGAGCTCGATCCGGACAACGGAGACGACTACATCTCGGCGGACGACTTCTTGTATCTGCGTTGCGCGGTCGTCGCGAACGGGCAGGACATGTACGAAGCCGTGCTCCGGAACCCGGAGAAGATGCTCCACGGGCTCGAGTTCGAGGCGCTCCTCGGACTCCCAGAGCGCGCCTATGAAGACAAGACCGGCCAAGACTTCGACCACCTCAGTCCCGTGTCGTACGAGAGCTTCTCGAACGAGGCGGGGTGGAAGCCGACCTTGAGCACGCAGGCGGGTCGCTTCACGGGCGACAACGTCCCCCTCTTCAACCGGCGGCCGACCTGAGTGTCCTGCGCCATTTGACCCCTCGGACCTCAACGGGCCGGAACTGAAGGCCCTCGGCCCAGCCAGGCGATCGCGGCCGTCACTCCTTCGCCCGTGGCCTCTTGGCGCGGCGCGACGAGACCGGCCCACCACAACGTCGTGGCGTCCACGTCCACCAAGA
>JAUILJ010000493.1 GCA_030433055.1 Polyangia bacterium | reverse complement strand
GCAGGCGCCGTGGTCTTTTCCCGTCCCACGCTGGGGCCGGATCCCGACTTGCCAGAAGCCTCCGCGTCCGCCGCCGCGCCCGAGGTGCCGAGCGAGGAACCGACGTCGAGCGGCCGCGCCAGCGCGGTGGCGGTGGCGATCGTGGTGAGTCCGATTGATGCTCACGTCTTCCGCCAGGGGCGAGACCTCGGAGCCATGCCCGTCACCATTCACGTATTCCCTGGGGAAAAAATCGAGGTCGAGGTCAAGCGTGATGGATTTCACTCCAAGAACCTCACCCTGACGGGCAAGCGGAGACGAGTCGTGGTCGAGCTAACTCCCATCCCTGGCGCGAAACCGGCGATACCCGTGCCTGATGCCGGCCTCGACCTGGACGCAGCGTTGGGGGGCGCAGCCGCTCTGGACGCTGGCCCTCCAAACGACTGGGTCGAGCTCGACGAGCCTGAATTTCAAGAGCTGCCTGGGCCCAGCGCCACGGCCACGCCCAGCGCCGTACCGACCTCGACCGCGCCGGCCGTACCGAAACCGCCCACCAGCTCGAGCAGCGTTCCAGTGCCCGCGCCATCGTCAGAGCCAGAGTAGCCCGGGTCGAGGCTCGGCGAATTCCGCTAGGATCTACCAATGGAGTTTTTGGACATCGAGGTCGTCGACCACGCGCTTCCCGGCTCGGACGCGGTGGTGCGTGAGCTCTCGTTGGCCCGCGCGTCCAAGAAGAACGCCTTCTCGGTGGGCCTGGCCAGCGACCTTGCCGTTGCCGTGAGGCAAGCGGACGAGCAAGCCAACGTGCGGGTCGTGCTGGTCACCGCTCGAGGCGACGTGTTCAGCGCAGGAGCCGACCTCAGCCTGTTCCTCGGGCAGGGGCCGGATATTGGTGAGCGCGCGGCGGAGAGCTTGACCCCGCCAGACCGCGTTCATGAGTGCTTGCAGGCTTGTCGTACCCCGCTGATCGCCGTGGTCGGTGGCAAGGCGGTGGGTATGGGGGTCACGTTGCTCCCCCACTTCGACCTGGTCTACGCCTCGGAGCGAGCGAGCTTCAGTTGTCCCTTCGTGAAGCTCGGGCTGGTGCTGGAGTTCGGAAGCTCCTTCTCGCTACCCCGCCTGATCGGTCGCCAGCGCACCAATGAGCTCATGCTCCGGGCGAAACCCATCGACGCCGAGACCGCCGAGCGTTGGGGGCTGGTGACGCGGTTGTTTCCCCATGAGTCGCTGTTCGAGCGCGTGATGGAGATCGCGACCGACATCGCTCGGCTCCCACCGAGCGGGGTGCAGAAGTCCAAGGCCTTGATCCGGCGCGGAGAACAGACAGCGGAGTGGACCGCCTGCTTGCAGGCGGAGAACACGGAGCTCGCGAGCTGCTACGGCTCCGAGGAGAACGTCGCCGCAGCGATGGCGTTTTTCAGCCGTCGTGGGTAACGCCGCTCACGCTGATTCCGGGCGCCGAGCAATTGCACTTTGGCGCGGCGGGCGTATGGTCCGCGGCACCACACATGACCCAAGCCTCGTCCGCCGACAGCCTGCGAGACCTGCTCGACAAGCTGAGGATCCCACTGGTGCTCGTCGCCCTCGTCTTGTTGACGGCGGCCGGAAAGCTCGAAGACGTTCGGCCGTTCGCCGCCCGGGTCATCGTCTTCGGGTTGCCGTTGATCGCGGTCGTCTACACTTCGGTTGGGCTACTGGACACTCACCCGACGTTGAAGAACGCGG
Organism: Polyangia bacterium; assembly: GCA_030433055.1. Classification (GTDB taxonomy): domain Bacteria; phylum Myxococcota_A; class Polyangia; order Polyangiales; family Polyangiaceae; genus JAHBVY01. The sequence goes on along the minus strand of JAUILJ010000493.1, from coordinate 4,632 downwards.
GACTGATGCTCAGCGGGGTGAGTCTCCTCGCGGCGCTCTGGGTGGGCTACGGGCTCTTTCAGCCGCGGGCTCCCCTTGCCACTGCCGACCTCACCGATCAGGGCTCGCGCAGCCTGAGCGTTCCCGACAGCCGCCACGACGTCGAACTCGTGGTACACGGAAAGATAATCCGTGCGGAAAAAGGTCGGCTGGCGCTCACCGTGAGTCGTGGGGGGCATGAGCAGACCCTCGAACACGATTTCGAGCGTCACCTGGTAGGCAAGAAGGGCCAGCAATCGGTCCAGCACGCGTGGCGCGAGCGGCTGAAGCTGGAAGGCAGCGGTCCCGTCGAACTCACGGTGAGCCACGCCGACACGGATCTCAAGCTGCCGATTGGGGTCGAGGTCTTGCCTCCGCCGGTTTACCCCAAGCTACCCAAGGCCGCGTTGTTCGGTTTGGTCGCCTTGGCCGTGTTCGTCCAGGCCATGGTCGCACGTCGCGGGCTGCGCGCTCGGATCGCTCCTGGGGTCGCGATCGCCCTGGCCGTGGCGGCCTATGCGCCGGAGCTGGTGGACCCCGAGCGGCCATACGATGGAGTCTTCGGGCTGTTGATCGCTGCGCTGGTCGCCGGCGGTGTTGGCCTGTTCGTGGGCTACCTGGCGACTCGCTTGGTGAAGCCGAAGACAGGGAAAGAAGCCGCGAAAGGCGCGGCTTGAGCGACGTCGGGGAGTTTCGGCAACGGCTCGTGGCGGCCGTGGGCTTACCCAGCATCGACGCTTTCTTGGCGCAGGTCTGGCAGCGGGAAGCCCGCGTGCTCCATGATCTGTGTGACGATCTGACGGCGATTATCGATGCCGACGAGCTCGCAGGCCTGGCCTGCGAACCCCATGTCGAGAGCCGCCTGGTGCAGAAGGCCGGCGAGCACTATCGCCTCCGCCAAGGTCCATTTTCCCCGCGGGATTTCAGCGCGCTGCCGGACTCTGGCTGGACGCTCTTGGTGCAGGACGTGGACAAGCATGTCGCCGCGGGGCGCGAGTTCCTGGAGGGGTTCGACTTCGTGCCCCGTTGGAGGCTGGATGACCTGATGGTGAGCTATGCCGCGCCCGGTGGCGGCGTGGGCCCTCACATCGACTCCTATGACGCCTTCTTGTGCCAGGCGCTGGGGCGTCGCCGCTGGGAGCTGAGCGGTCAGGTCGACGCTCAACGTCTCTGCGCCGACTGCGATCTGAAGGTGCTGCAGAGCTTCGAAGCCGAGCGAGGCTTCGAGCTCGCGCCCGGGGACTGCCTGTACCTGCCTGCGAACCTGGGGCATGACGGCGTGGCTATCGACGAGTGCATGACCTTCTCGGTTGGTTTCCGCGCGGTAGAGCCGTCGGAGCTGCTGGGCGCAGGGTCACTCGCCGCTGACCTGGCTCAGGCTTGGCTCGAACAGGCTTCGGCGCTCGGGCATAGCGGTTACCTGGACCGACTCGTGTCCTCACCCCCAAACCCGGGGGAATTGACCGAAGAGACCCTGCGGCGCTATCGAGATCAGGTAAAGGCGTTGCTCGAGTTGTCGCCCGCCAGCTTGGACGAGTTGATCGATGCATCCCTGGCTCGTTTTCTCACGGAACCGAAGGAGAGCCAGTTCGTGGAGCCTCCGGATGAAGCCCTCAGCGCCGCGGGGTTGCTCGCGCGTCTCGATGGAGGTGCCAGGCTGCGTCAGCACCCTGCCTCGCGCTGGTTGTTCATTCGGGGGGTGAGAGACGAGTCGTTCGTCGTCTCCGTGGATGGAGAGCTGTACGAGCTAGGCTCCGAGAGCGCCGATTTTGCAGCGCTCGTGACGGATCAGCTGTCGCTGCCCCACGCGCGGCTGCGCGCTGCGCTGACCCACCCGCGGCACCTGGAGCTGGTGCTGGAGTGGGTCAATAGCGGGCAGCTGGTGTTCGCCCAGTAGCTCAGTAGCTCAGTAGCGCTGCCGCGCGCTCCAGCGCGACTCAGCTGCCCTTGAGGCGCTTCGCGAGCTTGGGATCCTTGGCCAGGTACTCGGTGGTGAACACCTGCACCAGGCTGAGTTCTTCGCTGCTCCCCACGAGCGCCTGAAGCCCGCTGAGGCTGCCGCTCAGGTTGCAGTGCTTGAACTCCGCGACCTTGCCGTCGACCGTGCTCCCGAACGTGCGGACGACGGTGTTCGGCCCCAGGGCGTCACAGCTGGCGGGGCCGTTCGGCTTGGTGCTGATGATGAGGGCCTTCGGCTCCTCGTTCCAGTACTTGACCTTGATCGGGGTCGGGTCGCCCGCAGCGTTGCGAGTCGCTTCGCACCAACCTTCCTTCTTTTCTTTCTTGTCGGGGCAGGTGGCGCTCTTCGCGATCTTGCTGCCGTCGTCTTTGCCCTGCTCGGCCAGCTGCTTGACCAGCGCCGCGATGGCGTCGGCGGCCGCCTTCCGGGCCTGCTTCTTGGCTTCGGCGTCGAGCTCCGCCTTCTCCGCGGCGGTGATCTCGCCGTCGAGGACCGCAGCGGAAGACGCCTCGCAGTAGGTGTAGGCACGCTCGCGCCACTGCCGGGCGAGGTTGAAGTCCTTCGAGGTGATGCTCTGGCGGGTCACCTGCATCGCTTCGTTGCACTTCTCCTGGTTCTTCTTGGAGCAGCCAGAGATCAACACGGCACCGCAGGTCACGCCGCCCAGGACGAGCCAGCGTGTCGTCCGTGTCCACGATCCTCGCTTGCCAGCGGTGGCGCTCAGCCCCGCACTCGAGCCCACGGCCTTGGCCTGATTCATGGCTTGCTTCCTTCCTCGCTGCATAGCTCCGCCCGACTATAGACCAGCCAGCCAATTGGCGAGCAAGTCTCGCGTGTTCCGGCGAAAAGCCGGGCGTCGCGAGATGCCTCAGGGCTGGCTCGGATTGGGACTTTCGGCGCATTCACGCGGAGTTTGCCCGAGGCCTTGGCTCCTGCTCGTCTGCCGCTATAACCGGGCCGTGTCCGCTTCAGAAGGCGAAGCTCCCGCGATGGAATCGAGCTCAGGGTCGTCGCCCGTGAGCGAGGCGGTGGAGTCGGCCGCGCCCGCCCGAGCCCGGGTTCGCAAGCGCTGGCCGTGGCTGCTGGTCATCGCGGCGCCCCTGCTACTGCCTGTGGTCGGATTTGGCCTCGACCGGTTGTTCAGCTTGGGCGAGGTGCAGCGGGGGGTCAACCTCGGCTCCCTGGCGCTCTCGGGCCTCAAGCGGAACGAAGCGCGTGCTCAGCTACAGCCCCTCGGCAAGCGCGTGGAAGGGGGGCAACTGAAGCTGGGGATTGGCGCGAGCCTGCTGGAGCTCGACGCGGACGCGATCGGCGCGAGCTGCGATCTGGATCGCACGGTCGATCAGGCACTTGGGGCCGGGCGCTCGGGGGGGATTGGTTCCCAGTTCGTGTGGTGGCTCGAGTCCTTCGGCCAGAGCCACCCCGTGAGCCTGGATGACGAGCGCTTCGACGCCGAGCTCACCCGGCTGGAGCAGAGCGCGCTCACCCATCCACCGTTCGAGGGCGCGGTCGTGCTGCAGGGCGACAAACTCGTCGCCAAGGTGCCAGAAGCAGGCTGGGTGGTCGACCACCCAGCGACGCGGGAAGCCGTGAAGGAAGCTCTGGCGGATGGTAGCGCCCACGGGGCGAGGTTCGCCCGTGCGGAGCTGGTGCGGCAGGAGCCCAAGGCAACTGCGGCCGATGTCGACGCGGCGCTGGCGGTAGCGAACGCGATGGTCAAGCAGCCGATTCGCCTGGAGAACACCAAGGAGGAAGCCGAGATCAAATTTTCCGTGCGGGAATTGAGGGCGAGCATTCGCTCACGTCCCGCGGAGTCCGGCGGCCTCGAGGTCTACTTCGACCCGGCTGCCATCGAAAAGAAGCTCGAACCGCTGCGCAAGAACCTCGAGGACGAGCCGCAGAACGCGCGCTTCGTCACTGAAGGAAACTCGGTCAAGATCGAACCGTCGCGGCCGGGCACGTTGCTGGATGCCAAGGCGGTGGCGAAGGAACTAGAGCTCGCCGCGCGGGGTGGGCTGGGCACTGGTAAGTTGCCGATTCAGCGCAGCGCCCCCCCATCCTTCACGACGCAGGACGCGGAGGCGCTGGGCATCAAGGGGCTGGTCTCGAGCTTCACGACCTACCACGCGTGTTGTCAGAAGCGCGTGCAGAACATCCATTTGATCGCCGATCTGCTGAACGACACCATCGTCAAGCCGGGTGAGCGCTTCAGCGTCAACGAGTTCATCGGACCTCGCACCCACGGAAAGGGTTTCGTGGAGGCGCCCACTATTTCCCGTGGGGAAATGGTGGACAGCTACGGGGGTGGGATCTCTCAGTTCGCCACCACGATGTTCAACGCGGTGCTCGACGGCGGGTATGAGATCATCCAGCGTCAGCCCCACAGCTACTACTTCTCGCGCTACCCGGAGGGCCATGAGGCCACGCTGTCGTTTCCAGTGCCCGATCTGATCTTCAGGAACGACACTCAGGCCGGGATGCTGATCAAGACCGAGAAGGGCTCCACCTTCATTCGGGTCAAGATCTACGGGGACAACGGCGGGAGAAAAGTTCGCCGTATCGTCAGTCGTCGCTTCGACATCGTCAAACCCGACGTCGAGTACGAAGCCGATGACAGCATGGACCCCGAGAAGGAGAAGGTGCTCTACGGGGGC
>JAUILJ010000492.1 GCA_030433055.1 Polyangia bacterium | reverse complement strand
GACGGCAAGCACCGCGATCGCGGGCGCGACCGAGAACGCGGCCTTCCTCGACCAGGTCGTGGCGGACCCCGAGGGCGCGGCCAGCTCCGCCTTGGCCTACTGCGAGCAGCACCCGCGCGAGGCGATGGGGGAGCGTCATACTCGAGAGGCTGAGTCGGTGGGCCGCCGCCTTGGAAATTTCCCTAGGGATCCCCTCGGCGCCTCCGATCAGGAAACAAAAATTGCCCTTGCCCTGGCTGCCCCAGCTTTCCAGGCGTCGAGCGAAGGCCTCGCTGGAGAGACGTTCCCCCGCAACCTCCAGAGCGATTGCAGTTTCATCCGGGCGCAGAGCCTTCTCGAAGCCGGCGTCGGACTTCAGCTCGACCTCCTCCAGCGCTGCGTAGCGACGAATGCGCCCCAGGTAGTCGTCGAGCACGCTGCGCACATCGCGCTCGCGCACCTTCCCCACGGCTACGATCCTGATCTTCATCAGAACGTTACCGCGGGGATATCTCGATCAGTCACGAGGCTCAGCGGCGGGGCCGCTCTGCTCTGGATCCTCCACTGGTACACGTCGCGCATCCATCCACAGACCGTCGAGATCGTAGTCCGAGCGGTAGTCGCGCTGGAAGACGTGCACCACCACGTCGACGAAGTCGATCAGCACCCACTCCGCGGCAGGCAGGCCCTCGATGCTGATGGCCTGTGCGCCCTGGGCCGCCAGCTCCTGGTCGACACTGTCCGCGATCGCAGCCACATGGCGATCGCTCTGGCCGGTCATCAGCACCAGAAAGTCGGCGTAGTCGACCTTCCCGGTGACATCGATGATCTCGATGCCCATGGCCTTCTTATCGAGCCCCGCCTTCGCTGCAGCGAGAGCCAGCGCCTGGCTCTGCTCCACCGAGGAGCGCATCTCTGCGGGTTCGCGTACGGGACGCGGTACTGGCTTCATTCCTGCGGTCTTGCTCACTGACTACTCTTCGTCTGGCCCAGCACAGCTGGGTCGTTGCTCGCGCGCACCAATCGCGGTGCGCCCTCAATCCGGCTAGGCGCGAACCTGGCCATCCCCCAAAACCACCCACTTCTCGGTCGTCAGGCTCTCGATCCCCATCGGCCCGTAGGCGTGGAGCTTGCTCGTGGAAATCCCGATCTCCGCACCTAGCCCGAGCTGCCCACCGTCGTTGAAGCGCGTGGAGGCATTCACCAACACGCAGCTCGCGTCAACTTCCCGCAGCCAGCGCTGTGACCGGCTGTAGTCACGGGTACAAATCGCTTCGGTGTGATTCGATCCGTAGCGCGCGCTGTGAGCCAGGGCGCCGTCGAAGCCTTCGACAACGCGCACGGCCAGGATCTTCTCCAGATACTCCGCGCCCCAGTCGGAGTCCTGGGCTGGCACAGCTGCCGGTAGCAGGGGGAGCGAGCTCTCACACGCCCTGAGTTCCACTCCAGCAGCCCGCATCGCTTCTCCCAGCCTGGGGAGGAAAGCAGCCGCTTCGGGCTGGTCCACCAGTACGCACTCGAGGGCGTTGCACACACCTGGGCGCTGCACCTTCCCGTTCAGGGCCAGCTCAACCGCCATCTCCAGATCCGCGCCGCGATCAACGAACAGGTGGCACACGCCCTTGTAGTGCTCGACCGTGGGGACTCGCGCGTTCTCGTGGACGAAGCGGATCAGGCCCTCCCCTCCACGAGGAATGGCCAGGTCGATGAGCCCCGTGAGCGACAGCAGCTCCTTGATACCTTCCCGATCCGTCGCGGGCACGATCTGTACGGCGCCGGCGGGTAGCCCCACCTCTTCGAGGGCAGCGGAGATCAATTCCCCGAGGAACTGATTCGTGTGGTGAGCTTCTTTGCCTCCTCTGAGCAGGCACGCATTCCCGGCCTTGAGACACAGCGCTGCCGCGTCCACGGTCACGTTCGGACGAGACTCATAGATCATCGCCACGACTCCGAGGGGGATGCGCTGCTTGCCAATCAGGAGTCCGTTCTGCAGTCGCTGCATGCCCGCTCGGCTGCCGACGGGGTCCGACAGGCCGGCGATGAAATCGACTCCTGCCGCGGTCGATTCCACGACGGCGGGCGTCATCTCCAGCCGGTTGACCATCGCCGGGCTGAGCTCGGCTTTGCGTGCACCCGCCACGTCCTCGGCGTTCACGCGCCCGATTTCGGCTGCGCCCTCCCGAAGTCGACGCGCGATCGCCGCCAGGGCCGCGTCCTTTGCGGCGCGCTCGAGCGCCGCGAGTCGTCGCCCCGCCGCCCTCGCCTGCACTGCCTGTTCCCGCACTCCACTCATGGTCTTGCTCGCTTCGCTGCGCCACGAGGCGCGCTCATCCCGCTGCAGCGGGGGGCGAAGGCTAGCTCAGAGCGGGCCGCCGTGCATGCGGGTGCCTTCAGGGGCCACCTCCGGCGTCCTTCGACGCGTCCCCGCCCGCGTCTCCGGACGGCGCTGCGTCAGGAGTACCGGCGTCGATCGGCGCTGGCGCGGAGGGCGTCGAAGGCTCGTCGTCTTCGTAGTCCAGCCAGTCTCCCGCGTCGTCATCCAGGGGATCGACCGTCTTGCCCGCGTCCCAGGGCGCCACGTCGTGGCGCTCGTACTCCGGGGCGGGTAGCGCGGGGCGCTCGCGCCGACCGGAGCAGCTCGAGGCCAGTCCGAGGCACAGCACCCAGGCCGCCGTCCAACTCAGCCTCACAGCGCCACCCCGGCGTCCGGCTTGGCGGGCACGAGGAGCGGCGCCGCGTCTGGGGCGCCGTCTTCTTCGGGCGCCTCGGGGTCCTGCGGCGCTGGCAGGCTTCCCACCGTGCCCCCATCCAGGGGCAGCTGAGAAGCCGCGTGAGCCCCGAGGGCGCGGGGCGCTGGCTCGGTCACTGCCGATGGGGAAGGCGCTCGGTCACCGGTCCCCCCGATGCCGTTGCAACCCAAGCTGAGGAACGCCCCCAGCGCGAGGACGGAGACTCCCAGGTTGGGCAGCCTCAAACCCAGCGCTCCTCGTCCACGGCCTTCAGGGTCCCCCCCAGATCGAAGTCCGGCTGGTAGCCCAGAACCTCTCGGGATCGGCTGTCGTCGACCATGCAGACGTAGCGGATGTAGTCGAGCTCCGGCGCGGGAAAGGACGTCATGCGTAGGTTCCACAGGCGCTCAATACCACGCCGCGCGACGGTGTGCGGCAATGGCAGGGTCGCGCGGCCCAGGGTGCGCAGCGCCGTGCTGAGAGACGTGGGCGGGGGACCCGCGATGTTGAAGATGCCCCGCGCACCGGGCCGGAGGGCTAGCCGGATCGCCTGTACGACGTCGTCCTGGTGCACGACCTGAATCATCGGATCGAAGCCCATCAGCGTCGGCACGACCTTGAGCCTCAGGTAGTTGCTCGGGGCATTTCGGACGGTACCCAGAATGTGGGTGGGGCGAAGCACCACCGTCTCGGTCTGCGGGTGCTTCCAAAAGAAGGACTGGGCCAACATGTCCAGCTCGACCAGGTCCCGGATCTCGCTGAACGCGCCGGCGCCGAGCAGCGGCGCCTCTTCCGTAAGGAACTGAGGGTTGTCGGCGCGCGGCCCGTAGACGTTAGCGCTCGAGATCAGCACCAGCTTGGGGACGTTGTAGCGCCTCACCCACTCCAGCATCTTCTGAAAGCCGGTAACGTTCCAGGAGTGGTGCTCTTCGCTGTTGCCGCGCGGATCATGCATGACGCCCAGGTGCACCAGCGCCGCGACCTCCCCGTTGCGAAAGATGTCTTGCGCCTTCTTGCGCCGGATGTCGATCTGGTGAAACTCGATGTCCTTCGGCCGATCATGAAACGGGCGGCGGTCCACCCCGATCACGGGCCGGTCACGGTGCAGCTGGCGCGCCAGGCGCCGGCCGAGGCGGCCGCAGATACCGGTGATCACCACGGGACCCTCCGCGAGCCGCTCGGACAAGAAGCTGGCAGAGTCGGCGAGCCGGCGCCCCGCCGCCCGACGCCGATCCCCTTGCCGACGCTCCTCCTCGGTCTCCCCCTGACCAGCCTCCTCCAATGCGTCCTCCCGAGCCATGATCACCAAAACACCGAGGGACGCTCCCGCAGTCCCCGATCGATCAACGCCTGAATCGTTTGCCTCACCAGATAGACCTTCTCCTCGATCACCGAGTCATCGTCGTCTGGATCGCCGGAGAAGCGCATCGGCTCTCCAAAGTAGAGCCGGTACTTGGTGGGCAGTGGCATCTGCAGCCCCGGAATGAACCACTGGGGGATCATCGGAGCCACCGGCATGCCCGTGGCACGCGCCAACAGCTTCAGGTTGCCCAAGTTGACGTACTGCTCTTCGGCTCCCACCACCGCGACCGGCACGATCGGTGTGTCCGTTTCTATCGCCAGCCGCATGAAGCCCAGGCCGAAGTCCTGGAGCTGATAGCGCTGGTTGAACGGCTTGGAGATCCCGCGCGTCCCCTCGGGAAACACCAGAATCATCTCACCCAGCTCGAGCAGTCTCCGGCAGTTCTCCGGCACGCCCACCACCTGCCCCAGGCTGCGGAACAACACGTTGACGTAGGGTAGCGTCTGGACCCACTTTTCGACCATCGCGCGGATCAGGCGCGGCGGCTCCGCGTCGAGAAACATGGAAGCGCCGATGATCATGCCGTCGATGGGCACCTGCCCCGAGTGGTTGGCGATCAGCAGTACGCGACCCGGCGGCACGTTCTCGACCCCGTTTACTTCCGCGCGAAAATAAAGCCGATGGAAGATGGACACCAGGCCCAGGGCCAGCTTCGCGGTCTCGGGATCGAGACCGAAGGGGTCACCCCCCATGCGCTGATAGCGCGCCCGGAGCTCTTCGATGCGCGCGTCGAAGTCGCTGCCCAACACCCTGACCGTCGCGTCCTCGAAACCCTCCAGGGCCGCTCCGTAGGCACGCTGCGCACGGGGGATCACGTCCTGCGCTGCAAAGTCCGTCAGCCGCATCAGCAGCGGGTGACGCAGCAGCGCCCCCGGGCTGTGCGCACCGGAGCTGGGAACACCTCGGGTCGAGTCAGGCACCCAATCGACTCTACCCGCTGTGGGCGAAAGCTTGGGGGGAAAACACTTTTCCCAGCAGCCAACCCCGTTGCACGCTGTGCCGATGCAGGGCGCCACGCACCCGACCCCGGCCGCGTCTGCGTCGGCTTGGCAAGTGCCTGACCCACTCCGGCCAGGCGCGAGAGTGCGCGTCGTCGCGCCCTCCGGGCCATTCGATCACACCCTGGTCTGGCGCGGGCTCGCCGCGCTGTCGGAGCGCTACCGGGTCGAGTTCTCCCGGGCCATGTTCGCGCCGAACGGGTTCTTGGCCGGCCCGGACTCACGGCGCCGCGATGAGCTCCAGAGCGCGTTGCAGGACCCCTCCCTGGACGCGGTCATCGCGGCTCGCGGTGGCTACGGCCTGAGCCGCATCGCTCCCGACATCGACTGGAGCGCCCTGCGCAAGCACCCCAAGTGGCTCGTGGGCTTCAGCGACATCACCGTCCTGCACCTCGAGGCGCTCAAGCAGCGCGTGGTCACGCTGCACGCCCACAACTGCGCCGGCCTCGGCCGTGGCTGGTTGCCTCGACATCGCGAGTGGTTCGAGGCCTTGGAGCGTTCCAGCTGGCACGAGCGCCACGTCCTGCGTTCGCTGCTGCCCGGGGACGCCGAGGGAACGCTGTGTGGAGGGAACCTGACGTTGCTTTCCGTGCACAGCGCCGCCCGCCGACTCGTGCTGCCCGATCCGTGCATCTTGCTCCTCGAAGAAGTCAGCGAGCCGCCCTACCACATCGACCGCATGCTCACCGCACTGCTCCAGTCGGGAGATCTGAGTGGCGTGCGAGGTGTCGTCCTGGGTGAGTTCTTGGGCTGTCCCCCGGGCCGCTATGGCGTCAGCGCCGAGAGCGTGCTGCGCGAGCGCCTCGAACGCCTGGGCGTGCCGGTGCTGAGCGACTTGCCGGTGGGACACGGCAATCAGAACCGACCGCTGGTGCTTGGCGGCTGGGCCCAGATCGCGGGCACCGAGCTGTCGCTCACGCCACCGCGCGCAGGAATAACGCCGCTCCTCCCCCCCAAATCCCCTGGAAGCTAGCTCGACCGGATCTGGGGGTGAGACGCACTGGGCTGACTCTATAGGCCTGTCCAAACAGCCGCAGCTTGAACGAACGACCGATTGGCACTGGGGAGGCACGCCTTCCCGCGGTAAAGTGTCAGCTCGGCGGACCAACGTGTCGTCGATCTTCGCTTGGGAGGTTGGTGCTGTGAGAGGCTGGTTTTTAGCTGGTGTCGGGCTGGCGATCGCCGTGGGCTGCTCCGCAGGTGGCGGCTCAGGCAGCGGAGTGAGCAACGGCGGCAGCGGTCAAGGCGGCAGCGGCCAGGGTGGCAGCGGCCAGGG
>JAUILJ010000491.1 GCA_030433055.1 Polyangia bacterium | reverse complement strand
CCTGAGCGCGTCGGGTCTGACAATCGCGTAACCGTTTCACCTCGACTCTGATCGCATCTGCGGTCAGAGTCTTTGGTGTTTTCGGCGTTTGTACGGTGCCTCCCCGCTCGATCAAGAGCACGGCGAATGAGGCCAGTATGCTTGCCAAGGATGGGGGTCACTCAAGTCGAGTGACCCTTTCGTCGTATATGCCCCACAACGACCTTTGATTCAGCGCCCGAGTACCCCCCTGTGACTCTTCCTCCCCCCAAGCTCCTCGCCACTGACCTCGACGGAACCCTGCTGGCCTCCGACGGGACCATCCACGCCGCAGACGCTGCCGCTATTCGAGAGTTGATGAGCCGTGGCATCGATGTGACCTTCTGCACGGGGCGTATGCACTCGGGCTGCGGGCACCTGGCCCGGCAGCTCGAGCTCTCCACGCCACTGGTTTGCCTGGACGGCGTCCAGATCGTGGATCCGCGAAGTGGCAAGCCCGTTCACGTCACGCCCCTGCCCGAGAGCTGCGTCGAGCCACTGCGCGAGGCGCTGCACGAGTCGAGGCCGATGACCTTCCTGTTCGGCGCCGACCGCATCTATCACGATGCCCACGGCGATCCGGCGGCTCCCTACGTGAGCATCTGGACCGAACACATGGATCGCGTCGACGATGTCATGCGACATCGGGGCTGGGAAGACGATGCGCTTGGGCTGGTGGCGGTGGGTGAGCAAGCGCGGATCAGCGAGCTGCAGCAGCAGGTGAATGTGCTCCAAGAGCTGGAGAGCGCATCCTTCATCTCCAATCGCCCGGGGTTCGAGGGTGTCTGGGCGATGGTCATCCGGCGCCGCGGGATCAGCAAAGCCAGCGGCCTCCAGCACCTGGCCCAAATGCTGGATATCACCCTCGACGAGGTCGTGGCGGTGGGCGATTGGCTCAACGATCTGACGATGATGCGTGCGGTGGGTCGGTCCTACGCCATGGGCCAGTCGCCCCCCGAAGTCGTCGACGCTGCTGACGAAGTCCTCGGTGCCAACCACCACACCGGTGGCGGGATCGCCGAAGCCGCGCGACGCTCCGGCCTGCTGTAGGAGCCAGGACCGGGCCGTAGTCGCCCCACATTTGGGGCGGCGTCGTGCTATGCCCGTTTCCAGCACGTGTCGGACGGGGAGAGCACAACGAACGCGGCAAAGCGCCCACGCTATCTGGTGTTGGCGCTGGCAGCCCTGACCTTGGTCGGGATGCTGGTGTTTCTCGAGGGCTTCCAGCTGATCAACGCTTCGACGGACCCCGAGTTCGCGACGCGAGAGAGCGCAAAGCTCGACCCGATCATCTCCACGGCACTCCACGCCCAGTTCGAGAGGATGTGGGAACTGCACCAGGTGATCACGCCCATGGGCGTCGCGCTGGTGCTGTTCGGCGGAGTGCTCTCGATCGTCGCCATGCGCGGGATCTTCGGTCGCGCTTCAGCCAGCACCATCATTCAGCTCGCGCTGGGTACCGCCATCGCCCGCACGGTGAGCTTCGTGCTCTGCGCCCCCGTGCGTGCCGCCGCCGTGGCCGCGGTCGCTTCGATGGGTCAAGCCGAGGCGCAAGAGGTAGCTCGTTTCCTCCCGGCAATATTCGTCGTGCCGTTTGCGCTCCCGCTGCTGACCTTGCTCCTCGCCATCTTTGGGGTCACTCGACGAGCTGCCCGTGAGGCGCTCAGCGCCAGCTCGGAACAGGTCGGCGAAGAACAGTAGCGCTTGACCGTCGCTTGAATCGAGAGTGGCATCCGTCTCACGCGCCATGCCGAAAATCCACCGCCTTCCCCCAGAACTGGCCAGCCAGATCGCCGCTGGCGAGGTCGTCGAGCGCCCAGCGAGCGCAGTGAAGGAGTTGATCGAGAACGCGCTGGACGCGGGTGCGTCGCGCGTCGACGTGGAGATCATGGGGGGCGGCATCACGAAGATCGCCGTGCGAGACGACGGCCGCGGCATGGACCCCGAGGACGCGGAGCTGGCGGTAGAACGCCACGCCACGAGCAAGCTCTCTGCCATCGCAGATCTCCAGCACGTCGCGACATACGGCTTCCGTGGGGAGGCATTGCCATCGATCGCGTCCGTGAGTCGCTTCCGTCTGCTCACCCGCACGGCGGACGCAGACGCGGCGACCGAGCTGACGTTGGAAGGCGGCGTGAACGCCGAGCTGCGGCCTGCTGCGAGCGCCGTGGGTACACTGATTGAAGTCCGAGACCTGTTCTTCAACGTACCCGCGCGCCGCAAATTCTTGCGTTCGAGCAACACGGAGTCCGGTCACGTCACCGAAGTGGTCGAAGCTGCGGCGTTCTCTCGGCACGACGTCTCGTTCACCCTGACCCGCGACGGCCGCAAGGTTCGCGAGTGGCTGCGCGCCCCAAACCGAGAGGAGCGCGCGAGGGCCGCGCTTCAAGAGGACGAGCTCGGCGCCTGTCAGGGAGAGCGGGGCACGTTGCGAGTCGAAGCATACCTGTCACGTCCTGAGCGTGCGCGCGCCGGAGCGGCGGGACTACGCTTGTTCGTCAACGGGAGACCAATCAAGGATCGCGCGCTCGCCGTGACCGTTGCTCAGGCCTACGGCAGCGTGCTCGAGCGGGGGAGGTATCCGCGCGGCATCGTATATCTTGAGGTCCCTCCCCAGTTGGTCGATGTCAACGTCCACCCACAGAAGACCGAGGTGCGCTTCGCCGACTCCCGCGCCGTGTGCGACGCGCTCTACCGCGTGCTCTCGCTCTCGCTGGCGGAAGCATTCGCGCTGCCCGCTCCCGCGAAGAACCCGTGGTCGAATCGCCATCCCAACGACGCCGGCGCCCCGTCACGCTGGCGCCCCAGCCCATCGCCCAGCGCGCCCGGCCCGGAGGCTCCGCTGAGAGCCCAGACACAGGGACGCCTGGCGCTCGAATCCGAACGCCCCAGCGCAAGCACCAAGAGCGAGTCCCCTCACCCCAGCGAAGGCCTGGGCGATCCCTGGGGCCTGGCGCCGGAGACGGGCGCCGGCGACCCCTCTGCCGCCACATATCCTCAGGGCAACGTCGAACCCGAGCTGGCGGCTCTGGTGGCAGTGCGCGACAGTCACTCCGCCCCGATGCGTCCAGACGGCACCACCACGGGCGATCCCGGCCTGCGCTGGGCCAATCTGCGGTTCGTCGCGCAGCTGAAGCAGACGTATCTGCTGTGCGAAGCGGACGACGGCTTTTACGTGCTCGATCAACACGCCGCGGCGGAGCGGGTCACGTTCGACCGCCTGCGACGCCAGTACCAGTCCAGGGCGGTACCCGCACAGGCCCTGCTGTTTCCGCTCTCCCTCGACGTCAGTCAGGAAGAGGCCGACCTGATCGACGAACGCAGTGAGGAGCTGCTGGGTCTGGGTGTCGATCTCCGGCGCCGTGGCCCCGACACGCTGAGCATCCACGCCATCCCCCGACTCTTGGGGCGCGCCAGTCCAGAACGACTGGTGCGCGATCTTCTGAGCGAAGTCAGCCGACGCGGCGGCCGCGGCTTCTCCGACGCCATCGATCTCGCCCTGGCTACCATGGCCTGCCACGGCTCCGTGCGAGCCGGAGACAGCCTGAGCGCCGAAGAGGTCAAGGCGCTGCTCTCAGCACTGGACCAAGCCGACTTCGCCGGGCACTGCCCCCACGGCAGGCCCGTGGTGACCCGGGTGACCTGGGCCGAGCTGGAGCGCAAAGTAGGGCGCCGCTGAACCGAGGCGCGCGGATCTGCTAAACGGCGAACGTGGAGCTTCGTGAAGAGCAGCGGCTTTGGGTCGTGGTTGGTCCCACGGCGTCCGGGAAGACCGACCTCGCGCTGCGCCTCGCAGAGGCCATCGACGGTGAAATCGTCAGCGCAGATAGCGTCCAGGTGTACCGTCACTTCGACATCGGGAGTGGCAAACCGAGCCAGGCGGAGCTGGCGCGCGTCCCGCACCACCTGATCGACTGCTGCGATCCCCACGAGGCGCTGGATGCCGCCCGCTGGGCAGAGCTGGCCGAGGGCGCGCTGCAGAGCATCAAGAGCCGAGGCAAGCGTCCCATCGTATGCGGCGGCAGCTTCCTCTTCGTGCGCGCGCTGATCTATGGCCTGGCCCCGGCACCGCCAGCCGACGCTGCGCTGCGCGAGCGACACCGAGCGGTGGCAGACGCCCACGGCAGGCAAGCGCTGTACGAGGAGCTGGAGCGCGTCGACCCAGCTCGAGCGGCAGAGCTCAACCCCAATGATCTAGTGCGGGTGAGCCGAGCTCTGGAGATCTTCGAGCTTTCGGGGGTACCCATGAGCCAGTGGCAAGCCGGGCACGGTTTCCGCGAGGTGCGGTATCCAGCTCGGCTGATCGGCGTCGCCCGGGCGCGCGAAGAGCAAGACGCGCTGATCGCCGCGCGCATCCTCAAGATGTTCGAGGCCGGCTGGCTGCAGGAAGCAGCCTCCCTGCTGGAGCGCGGATATGGGGACACGCGCCCCATGGGTTCCGTGGGATATCGCCAGCTCGCGGAGCTGCTACGAGACAGCCGCGTCGCAGAGCTGATCGGCTCCCCTCGGCTGGAGGAGACGCGGGACGCCATCTACCGGGCCACGCGCGTGTTCGCGCGAAGGCAGCGCACCTGGCTGCGCGAAGAACAGGTGGAGTGGCTCCCCC
Organism: Polyangia bacterium; assembly: GCA_030433055.1. GTDB lineage: Bacteria > Myxococcota_A > Polyangia > Polyangiales > Polyangiaceae > JAHBVY01. Next base: position 1,730 of record JAUILJ010000491.1, on the reverse strand, counting down.
CTGGCGCGCTTCCAGTCTAGCCCTCAGATGAAGCTGTCTTGGTAGCCGGGATCTTCGATGTTGAGCGCGGCGGGCGTCGCGTGAAGCGGCTCCAGCACATCGAGCATCACGGCAAGCTCATCGGTGCGCTTGGTGCCGATGCTGGCCTCATAGGCGCCAGGATGCGGCCCGTGAGCGATGCCCGACGGGTGGTGAGAAATGCTCCCCGGTAGGATCCCGCGACGCGACGTGAAGTTGCCATCACAGTAGAACAAGAACTCGTCCATATCGACGCTGCTGTGGGGATATGGGCAGGGTATTGCTTCCGGGTGGAAATCGACGACGCGCGGCACGAAGCTACAGATCAATCCGCCACGACAGGCGAAGGTGCCGTGCCAGGTGGGGGGGAGGTGTACCAGGCCAGCCCGTGGCTGGAAGTTCAAGATCGGGAACACCCAGGGGTAGACCGAGCCGTCCCAGCCGACGACATCCAGCGGGTTGTCGGTGTACTCGAAGCCGTGGAACGCCCCCTGACGCTTGATCAGCAGCTTGCGGATCCCCTCGTCGGCAGGGCCCACGAACGCTGGGAGGCGAAAATCCCGGTGGCAATACGGCGCATCCATTCGCAGCTGGCCGACCTCGTTGCGCCACTGCCTCGGCAGATGGAGCCCGCCGTTGAGTTCCATGGTGAGCCAGTACTGCTGAACCCCAGCGTCTGGGACCAGGCGGTGCACGACAGAGCGAGGAATGAACAGGTAGTCATTCTTCTCGAAGCGCAGCGTCCCGTACTGGCTCACGAGTTCCCCCGCGCCTTCGAACATGAAGATCAGCTGGTCGGCGTCAGCGTCCGAGAAATACACCGGATCCGGATCCGTGGGCTTGCAAATCCCCAGGGATACGTCGCGATTGAAGAGCAAAGGAACTCGACAATCGACACTCGGCCCAGCCTCGACCTTCAAGTCGAAGGACTTGTAGTGGCGCTTGGCCAGGGCCCGCGCTGGCACCGCCTCAGGCAGGTGCCAGCCGTGAGCCACCTCGGCGATGCGCTGGGTGTGGGGCCGCTTCTGATGATACAGGATGGTGTACGGACCATCGAAGCCGTCGCGAGTGAAGCACTCTTCGTAGGCCAGCTCGCCGCCAGCCAAGCGCATCTGGACATGGTGCTTCTTCGGAACCTCGCCCCGTACCTGCCGGTCGAGCATCAGGCCTGTCCCGTCTGTTCCCGCTCGATGCTCTCGAACAGCGCACGGAAGTTCCCTGCCCCGAAGCCCTGATCACCCTTGCGCTGAATGATCTCGTAGAAGAAGGGCCCCGCGTCCGCGGAGCCGTACAGTCCCGCGGAGTCCTTGAGGAAGATCTGCAGCATGTAGGCGTGGTCATGATCGCCGTCCACGAGCACCTGAAGCTCGCGCAGCGTGTCGATCTCCTCGTCGATGCCCCCCACGCCGATCTTCTTCAGACGCTCAGGCAAGACGTCATAGTAGGTGCCTGGCGTCGGCATGAACTGGACGCCATTTGCGCGTAGATCACGCACCGCGGTCAGGATGTCCTTGCAGGTTATCGCCAGGTGTTGGACCCCATCACCGCGGTGGTCCTCGTTGAAGATGTTGATCTGAGAGTTCTTGAAGAACGGCCGCCAGGGCTCGTTGTTGGCGAACTTCACCCCGCTCGCCGGATCGTTCATCACGATCGAGCGCAACCCACTGCCGGACGAGCGGCCCTCGGTGACGTCTTCCGTGTGGAACTGAACG
>JAUILJ010000490.1 GCA_030433055.1 Polyangia bacterium | reverse complement strand
CTGCCTTGCGGGTCGCTCGTCGCGGTTGCGTGTCATCACCCTTTGCGAAGATCGCGCCGGGCGTCCAACGGCTCGGGCACGAGCCGTGCACTGAAGCTCTCGATGCTCTTTCGGCACGCCCATTTCCTCCTGTTCCTCGGTCTCTGCGCCGCCTGCAGCGGCGAGGATGATCGCCCCGCAGGACACCCGGACATGGGTACGGAGGGGGATGCATCCGCTCGAACCGATGCGCCTCCCCCCCAAACTAGCCACACGGAAAAGACCTGCGAGAACGATCGCGCGTGGCGTTCTGGACGCATCGGGCTGACGGGATCGCCGAGACTGACGAGCGCGCTGGAGCCGCTGTTCGAGACGGTCACGCTCGAGCTACGAGACCGGGTCGAACGGGGCTGTGAGTGGAAGCTCCAGGTCATCGGGGAGACCGCGTCGGGCGCTGCATGGGTGCCCATGCACCACGGCTCGACGAGCTTCTGGAGCATCAACGCACAGAAGGCGCTCGTGCTCCGCGTGCTGGACCGCGAGGGTCACCCCCTGAGGCTGGAGCTGAGCGACCTGACGATCTCGGCCAAGCACGACGGAGACTGCGATGAGCTGGCCGCAGTCGAAGTCCGTGGATCATTGGGGGAGGAGAACGACGAGACGCGCTTCAGCTCGCTGGTGGGCGCTGACACGCGCCTTGGCGATCTGATCGTCGCGGCGGTCGACCGGCAGATCACCCTGAGCTTTCCAGCTTCACCACTCGAGGAGAAATGATGAGGACTCCCCTTCCGCTGTTCAGCTGGCTTTGCGCGCTCGCCGCGCTCCCTGCCTGTTCGTCCACGGACGACAAGCCGCAGGCCACCGCGTTCGGCGGTAGCGGGGGTGGCAGCGCCAGCCAAGGTGGCTCCAGCGGGCGCGGCGGCAGCTCCGCGGGGGGCGCACAAGGCGGCACCTCGACCGGAGGGGGCAACACGGGAGGCAGCGCCGCTAGCTCCGGTGGGGCGCACACGGGTAGCGGCGGAGACGCGACGGGTGGCAACACCAACGCGGGTGGCAACGGCAACGACCAGCTCGAGCCGACGGATTCAGCCTGCGAGGAGCAGCGGGCATTCGTGGCGACAGGCATGGCGTTCGTGGCTCCGACACCGCCAGAGCTCGGCTTGGCGTTGTCTCGCCTGCTCTACGACCCCAGCTCGAAGCCGATCAGCGTCGTGGCGCGGTTCAAGCCGAGCCAGGCGACAGGCAGCGCGTGGATCTCCGCCAGCGCGCTCGATGGCCAAGCCCGAACGTTTCCTCCAGGATTCATTCCAGCGCCAGTGGACCTCGCGCTGCAGTTCGGTGGATTCAACACCACCGAGCCCGCGAAAGAGGGCTGGCTCGTCCTCGACACGGGGACCACGCGCATTCGTTTGGAGAACATCGAGCTCGTCGCCAGAACGAGCAACGCGTGCAGCGTGCTCGACGCGACCCTCTCGGCGGTGATCCCCGACTCCGAGGGCTCGGTCGAGCTCGACTTGCCTAGCGGCAAGACCAGCGTCGCGGCCCTGGCAGGCGGAACCACGACGAGCTGGAACGTTCGAGCCATTTTCCAGGCGGCAACTACTGATTTTGACTTCGAGGACCTACCCTAGGTTGCAGACATGACGAACTCGCGCGAGTCGAATTCATATGGGCGCCTGGCTTTCATCGCCGCGCTATGTACCGTGGTCGCCGTCGCCTGCGGCGACGATGGCTTGCCCTTCGCCAGCGGAGATGGAACTCGAGTCTGCACCGACCTGGACGGCGATGGCTTCGGCGTGGGCTGCGCTGCTGGGCTGGACTGTGACGACTTCGACCCGGACGTGGGTGCGTGCGCGGTGGACGCATGCGCCACGCCCCACTCGGGGTGCCCCTGCGACGAACCGGGACAGCGCATCCCGTGCGGTGAGACCATCAGCGAAGTCGCGGGCCAGCGGGTCTGCGGCGATGGGGATCGCGCCTGCAACCCCAATGGCGAGTGGGGCGAGTGCATCATCAATAATTCCGTGCGGCTTTTGCCTGATGGTGACCCCAAGCAAACGCTGGGGCTAGGCCCCGCGACGGCATGCACCGACCCGTGCAATCCGTACTGTCAGACGTTTCCGGATACCCCAAGTGGACTGGGCAATCCGGACGCTGGGATCAGTGTGACGGACTCAGGTATCACGCTTCCCGGCGCTGACGGTTCGACAAGCAGTGCAGCCGTGTGCGCTGGAGGCTCCCTCGGTAGCTGCGGACACCACCCTTGCGAGACGGGCGCGGCGCTCTCGAGTGCGTGCGACGAGGTCGGGCTCCCAGCGGCGTGCGCCGCCAAGAACCAGGCCTGTGATAGCAGCAACCCCTGCTGCTATGGGCTAACATGTACCGCGGGGAAATGCATTGAGCCAACAGCCCCCCAGCTCACGCTGATGAACGAGACGTTCTCCTCCGGCGCAGGTTGGTCATTGTCGGGAAACTGGCAGCTCGGCGCCGCGAACACGAACAGCGCCAACGATCCCACGAATGACACCTCGAGCGGTACGGATCGGCGCGTCGCAGGGACCATCGTCAACGGCCAGTACCAGAACAACCGCGACGACTCACTGCTCAGCCCCATCGTGAACACCACTCAAGGCACAGGGGCGATCACGCTGACGTTCCGCAGCTGGCGCGACTTCGAGAGCGGCTACGACTACGCGCGATTCTATGTCTCGACGGACGGCGGCTCGAACTGGACTCAGCTGTTCTCTTCCTCGGGAACGAACCGTGCCTGGGAGACGCTGACCTATGACCTTTCGAGCTACCGCAGCACTCAGTTCCGCATGCGCTGGCGGCTCACATCCGACGGGTCGCAGACCCGCGGCGGCTGGAGCATCGACGACGTCACCATCGTCACCAATGGCAGCCCGACGCTGTGTTCGAATGAGGGCGGGTCCTGCGCTGGTTCGGGGTGTGCACGACGCCGCCTCGCGGATGCGTGCAGGCGATCTGTGCGGCGCGACCCGCGTGCTGCAGCACCGGGTGGGACGCCACCTGCGTCAGCATGATCGAGAGCACGTGCGGCAACGAGTGCGCGACCAACGGCTCGGGTCAATGCGCCCTGTGCTGGCAAGACGACATCGACCACGACGGCGACGGATACTCCGCTGCGCAGGGCGACTGCCGTGACTGCGATCCTCAAGTGAACCCGGGTGCGTTCGACGTCGCAGGCAACGGGCTCGATGAAGACTGCAGCGGGACGCCAGACGACGAGCCCGCTGGGTGTGACGTGGGACTGCCCTTCAGCGGTTCCAACGGGATGAACTACGCCAAGGCGATCGATCTCTGCCGCAGCACGACCAGCGCGGCCAGCGGAAGCGCGAGGACCTGGGGCGTGATCGACGCCACGCTGATCAAAGCCGACGGGTCCGCCTGCTCCGACGATCTGCAACGCGCAATCACCAACCGCTTTGGCCTCAACAACGTGCCGAGCCGCGGGGCGAACATGGCGGTGTTTTCCTCCGGAACCGCGCGAGACACCAACGATCCTGGATACGTCAATCCCAACGGTCAGGTGTCCAGCTACAACTCGCCGGGAGGCCGCGTAACGCCGCCGGCAGGCTTCCCCAACAATGGTCCGGGATGTGCGGCGGGCGCTGCCGCATACGACTCGTGTGGACTGCAGCTGACGATACGCGCTCCGACGAACGCAAAGTCGTTCGCCTACGACTTCCGCTTCTTCAGCAGCGAGTATCCGGAGTGGGTCTGCACCGCGTTCAATGACACCTACATCGCGCTGTACGACGGCACGGCACCGGGCATCCCCGCGAACAAGAACATCTCGTTCGACTCGAGCAACAATCCTGTATCCGTCAATATCGGCTTCTTCGACGTGCCAGGGAACCCAACGACCACCACGCATCCCGTGCTGAGCGGAACCGGATTCGATGGCTCATGCACCTGGTCCGGTTTGTCCCGAGTGTGTGGCGGCGCGACAGCGCTCTTGACCACCACGGCGCCAGTCGTTCCAGGAGAGACCATCACCTTGCGCTATGTCGTCTGGGATACCGGGGATGATTTCTGGGACTCGACGGTGCTACTCGACAACTTCCGTTGGTCGACCCAGCCCGCGACGGTCGAAACCCAGCCGGTGCCTCCCCCGAACCCCGTCACCACGTTCTCCGAAGGCAACTTCGTTCGCGACTACGACACGTCCTCGATTTGCAAGGCAGGGTTCAAGGTGCGCTGGGGACACTGGTCCTGGACTTCCACGACTCCGGGTGATTCGAAGGTCGAGTTCTTCATCCGGTCTGCAGCAACCGCGAGTGGTCTGACGAGCGCCACGGAGTATCCACTGCGCTTCACGAATCCTCCGGGCCCCACCGCCCTCACCGGCTCCGCAGCCGTCGCGCGCGCGAATTACTCCGGTCGCGACACGCAGAACGGGTCTCTGGTCGTGGACGATGTCCTCGCGGCGCTCGCGCTAGCCCGGCAAGATCCCTTTGTACGGATCCGCAGTCACCTGGTCCCAACCAGCGACGCCCTCGACGCTCCCGAGCTCCACAGCTGGAACCTCGAGTTCGCCTGTGAACCCGGCGAGTGAGGGGTTGGGGGTGAGGGAGCGCCGCGTGGAAATGCATGCCTTGAGGTTGCTCTTTCTTAGGGGGGAGGCAACCTCGCCTGGCTGACACGCGGTGATCGACGAGTTCATGGGTGAACCATCGGTTCACCGAGGCCGCATGGCCCGAGGCGCACGCAATGGCGGCAACCGTCGCCCTGCTGTCGATAGTACGTTCACCAGCGAACCAACCCTTCACCCGATCGGCACCGGAGTCAGAGCGCGCGACCTCTGAGCCGCCTCGACAATCTGTTACCGCGCGGCAATATGGTGCGTCTTTTGTCTTCACGTCCGGTCTCTGTTGGGTACGCTGCGAGCATGTCGTCTCGTTCGAGCACAATCAGTGCAGCGCACCTGGTTCGGTTGACGTCGGTGATCGCCTTGGCTGCCACCGCCTGTTCGTCGACCCCCAGCGACCACGGCTCAAAGACCTCTGGCGGCGCCGCGGGCGAGGGCTCCGGAGGCACTCTCTCGGGATCGGGCGGCCAGGGCGCAGCGGCGGGGAGCACGGCTGGAGGGGACGGCGGGTCTGACTCGAGCGGCGGCGCCGCTGGCTCGAGCGCCGGGTCCGGTGGAAGCGCTGGTGCATCGCCCGGCGACGGAGAACTCGGGCCCGGCGCCGCCCAGTGCCAGGAGGATCCAACCACGGCGTGCGAGGCAACCGGAAGCGGCCGCTGCTTCTACATCAACCAAGCCACAGGAAACGACTCGAGCGGCGACGGCACGCTGGCTCAGCCTTGGGCCAGCCTGATGAACGTCGTGTCCTACTACGGCACGCCGGGAGAAAACGGGAGCACGCCCAAGCCTGCGAACGCTGTGCAGCTCGCGCCGGGCGATGTCGTCTACCTGTTTGGCGGGACGTACTCCGATGTCTACAACTACCAGGGCTATCAGCAGGTCGCTCGATTCCGCGGGGTAAATGGCACAGTGGAAGCGCCAGTCCGAATCAAGGCCTATCCGGGGGAGGCACCGGTCATCGACGGAAACGCCGCCGGGGACGGCATCGTGTTGACGCAGGTGAGTCACGTCGAGCTCGAAGGGCTCGAGGTCAGGAACACTCATGGTCCGGGGGTCAGGGTCGAGGGCGCCGATGGCATTCGCTTGCACCGGCTACACGTTCACGACGTGGACGGTGTCGAGAATGACAACATCGCAGGCGTGTACATCGTAGGCTCAACGGAGGTCGAGCTGAGCTGCTCGGACCTGCACGACAACTACGATCGCCACGCCAGCGGCGGCTCGGCCACCGAGAACAACAGCGATGTCGTCTTGTTCGGAGGTGGCGGTATCCGCATTCACCACAACAAGATCTGGCAGACGGAGCCCGCCACGGCGCCGCTGACGGGCGGCTGCATCAAGTACAAGCACGCAGCAACAGTCGCGAGCGCGACGTTCGAGGTGGACCACAACGAGCTGTCGAACTGCAGGTTCTTCGGCGTCGGGACGGGGACCTCCCATACGCACGTGCACCACAACGTCATCCAGCGCGGTGAGGGCCTCGTCAGTCGTGACTTCGGCGGCCCCACTCATCAAACCGACCAACTCTTCGAGTACAACACGCTCTACATGGTGAATCCGCTGGCCCTCGATGCGACCGATCAGTGGTCCAACGGAGACTTCAACGACCCGTCACGGTTCGAGTTCAGTCGGAACATCGTGGTTCACTCCCTGGCGCAACCTGGACAAGAGCGGGCCACCGTGGTCATAAATCCCTACGGAAGCGACACCCTGTACAGCAAGACGGTGCCCGAGCTCACGTTCGCTCACAATTGCTACTTCAACACCGC
>JAUILJ010000489.1 GCA_030433055.1 Polyangia bacterium | reverse complement strand
CCGCCGCTCTCGAACCCGGGCCAACCGGGGTTGTTGGTTTGCAGGCCCTCGCGGCCTGGCAGCGGATTGCCGGTAGAGGCGACCACCGAGTCGTCGGGGACTTCGTCCCGGAGCTTGCTGTCGTCCTTCTTCTGATAGCGGTCGAGCAGCTTGTGAGCCTGGAGCTGCAGCTCCGGGCGGAAACGCAACCCGAAGGCCTCGAACTCGAAGTTCGCTCCCGCCGTCGCGCTCAGGCGGTCACTGTCGACGTAGTTGCTGCGCCCGGTCTGTTCGGGCACGGGAGTCGGCGTATAGCCAAAGTCCACGAAGGTGGTGACGGTGTCGACGTGGTGCCGAGCGCCGAGGGTGCCGGAGAAGGTGTTCTTCCACGCGTAGGCATCGCCGTAGACATCGCCTGGCACCTGACCGTGACGATCGATGTAGTCGGACCACAGCGTGTAGCTCACCCCCCCCACCAAGGCGAAGTCGTCGGTCAGGCCCAGCTCGCTGCCGACGCCAAAGCTCCAGGGCACGAAGTCGTGGACCGCCTTGCGGGTCGTGTCCGACTCCTGGCCTGCGGGGAGCGCCGCGCTGAACGCCGTCTCGATCACTAGCTTTTGCTCGGAGTGCACCGTACCCGCGAGGCTGAAGCGGTCGCTGGGTTTCCACGCGACACCGAAGTGAGGCGAGACGGCGGTGTTCACCTTCACGTCGGTCGAGAGCAGCAGCTGGTCATAGTCTGCAGGATCTCGAACATACGTTCCGGCGTTCGCGGTGTTCGTCAGGCTCAGGGTGAAGGAGAGCCCAACGGCGAGCTCATCGGTGATTTGGCCCCCAGCGCCGAACGCCAGAGACGTCGCGGTGAGACGATCCGAGTAGAGCTCCGGGTGCAAGCTGTTGGAGAAGAACTGCTCTCGCTCGTCGTTGTAGAACGCCTGAGCGGTGGTGAACTCGCCGTTGGGGATCAGCGCGTGCAACCCCAGAACGAAGCGCTTGTCCACGATTGGGCTGACGAGGCCGAGGATGGTGTAGCTGCGCGTCACGCCGACATCGCGCCCCTCGGAGCGGGGCCGCTTGCCAAACGGCGGGGTGCAGATGCTGTCGCTGCACCCGTCCTGCAGCCAGCCCGTCGGCACGGTGTCGTTCGGGATCGGGTTGCCGTTCGAGTCCAGGATGTTGCGGTTGCCCACCGCGAGGGGGACGGTGCCGCCGGTGCGGCCGTCGTAGGTGATCTGCGTCTGGTCCGAGAGCACGAGCACGCCCAAGGAGAAGCCAGGGCGCGCGTACCCGAGCAGCGCCGGGTTGAAGTAGGTCGAGGGCGAATCGGCGCCGGTGACCCGTGCGTTGAAGCCGCCAGCGCCGGTGGTCCCTCCCACCAGCTCGAACAGGGGCGACGCCTTGGCGACGCTTGCGACGCTGAGGCACGGAAGCAGCGCCACCGCGCTCGCCAGCAGGCGTTGCCGTAAGGATATGCGAGTCATTTCTTCACCCCAAGATCCTTGGAGTCCTTGTGGGGCAAAGCGTTGCGAACTCGCGTACACGTGGCCAGGTCCTCAGCCTCATCCATGTGCGGCGGGGAGCCGACGATCGCGGCGACCCGAGGGTCATCGAGGTTCTGCCCCAGGTAGCGAAACGTCACGCGGCCTTTGTGGGTCTGCGAAGGATCCGAGAGCGCCTCGAGCACGCCGCAGCCGATCGGAGGGCAGCCCTCGGTCTCGAAGATCCGCTCTTCGTTGTCGAAGCGAGAGTACGAGGTGAACTCGATCTCGTTTGGTGCGATGGGGAACTCTGGATCCGGACTGTACTCGTTCCAGTCGCGCATCACGGTGTGCCGCACGCCCGAGGCGTTGCCCGTGACCTCCCAGCGCATTCCCAGGTGGCCGTCCCCATCGGTGTCCACGGCGCCCTCGGGCACTTCCGGAGTCGGCATGGCTCGCAAGGAGCCGAGATCTGCGTTGGTCGAAAAGTCCGCCGGCGCGCACGGAGGAACGGCGTCGAAGTCGAGGCCGCGCAGGAAGTACCAACGCTCGAGGGAGAAACGACAGCTCCCGCTCTCTTCGACGGACTCACCCTCGCGGGGGCCCTGAGCAGTATTCGTGGTGTCCTGGGCGTTGCGGTACATCAGCGCCTTCACGCCGATCTCGGGGAGCACGACGTCAACGCTCCCGCTCACCTGGATCCCGCAGAACAGGTTCTCATCGATGCTGAACGTGTCCCCGTTCTGGCTGATCTTGTAGACGTACCAGTTGGTCGAGGTCTGCAGGCCGTTCAGCACGCGGTCGATGGAAAAGTCGGTCTGGCGAGTGATCCAGTAGCCCGTCATGTCGCAGCCGGTCGTGCGCGTGCCCTGTTTGCATGCGGAATCACAAGCCGTGCGATCGTCACTGTCGCACTCCTCGTCTCCCACCTGGATCCCGTCTCCGCAAACCGAGTGACACTCGTTGTCTGGGCACTCCCACCCGGCTGCAATTTGGCAGTCGACGCAACCCTCGCTGTCGTTGTCGCAAGTCTCTGGTCCATCGAGCTGACCATCGCCACAGACGAAGTCGACTTCGAGGATCGTGTCCTCTGCGCAAGCCGACACGAAGCCCGCAGCCGCTAGGGAGCACAGGAGTGCACCGCCCAGGTGGATCAACCGCCTGCTCTTGCCCTTCCTCACCAACACGACGCTACACCATTGTGCCCTTCCTGGAACTCTCACTCTTGCGCCAGCTGGCGGCCCAGGTCGCTCAGGCAACTGGTCGCGGAGCCCAGGCGTTGCTCGAGGGTCTTCACCCCGAGGAAGTAACGATACAGTGGGTAGTCCCGGTCGAAGCCGATCCCACCGTGGATATGCTGCGCCGCGTTGACCACGCGGTTACCCGCTTCCTTCGCCCAGTAGGCCGCAACCAACACCTCGCTGGACGCCGGCTGGCCGTCGTCGAGGAGCCAGGCGGCCCGCCAGAGCGCGACGCGTATGGTTTCCACGTCGACGAAGGCGTCGGCGGCCCGCTGTCCCACCGCCTGGAACGTTCCGATCGCGCGCCCGAACTGCTGGCGCTCCGTCGCATACTTCGCGGTCAGCCGTAGTGCGCGCGCCGCCATGCCGAGGATCGAGGCCGCCTGAGCGACCTGGCCGCGCTCCCGCATGAAGCTCGCGACGCGTTCGCCGTCACCCAGCTCACCGAGCACCGCGCTCGCCGGAACGGCGTAGGTGTTGAAGCGGATTCGCCCGAGCGGCTCCTCGTTGCTGGCGGTTTGGCGCTCAACGGACAGCCCGGCCAGCTCGACGCACAGGGCGCTGGTCTGTTCGCCATGCTCGGCGAGCAGCACGAGGTGGGTCGCGACGGTCGCCCAGGGGACGCAGTCGAGTTCACCCTCCAGGGTGAACCCTTCGGAGGTTTGCTGGGCGCGCACCCGCCCCAGGCTGGCGCACACGATGTGTTCCCCGCGGATCACGGCGGGCAGCAGCGTTTGACGCAGGGCATCGCTGCCGAAGCGATCCACCGCCGGTGCTCCCATCGCGAGACACGCGGTGAGGGGGAGGGGAGCAGTGACCCAGCCCGCTTGCTCGTGGACCAGGCACACCTCCACCATACCAAGCCCGAGGCCACCAACGTCTTCCCTGAGGTTGATGCCCAGTAGTTCACTCTCTGCCATGCGCGACCAGAGCGCACGCTGAAACACCGGCTCACCGGACTTCTCCAGGTGCGCGATCGCTTCTGGCGTGCAGAGCTCGCCGAACATCTGGCGACACAAGCCGACCAGCCCCTGTTGATCCTCGCTGAATGCAAAATCCATCTCTCAGCGCTCCTGCCTGGGCATGCCGAGGCCAGCCATCGCGATGATGTCGCGTTGGATTTCGTTGGTGCCACCGCCGAAGGTGAGCACGAGGGTGGCGCGGTAGTAGCGCTCGAGGCGCCCGTGGAGCACCGCGCCCGGTGAGCCCCCTTGGAGCGTTGACGCCTCGCCCATGATTTCCATGAGGCAACGCGCCGCCCAGAGGTAGTACTCCGAGCCGTAGATCTTGACCGCGGAAGCCTCGTGGGGGGGCAGCTCGCCCCGCTCGATGTTCCACGCCTGGCGCCAGTTGAACAGGCGCAGTACGTCCGTACCCGCCTTGACCTTCGCCAGGTTCGTTTGCACCCAGCCGCGGTCGATGAAGCGCCCGCCTTCGGGGGCAGGCGTGGCCTTTGCCCAATCGGTGACCTCGACCAGGAAGCGCTCGACGATGCCCGCGGTGAACAGCGCCACGCGCTCGTGGTTCAGCTGGTTCGTGATCATGCGCCAGCCCCCGTGCTCCGTGCCGATGAGCATGTCCGCGGGGACCTTCACGTCCTCGTAGAAGGTGGTGAAGCAGCGGTTGTCTCCCAGCGTGCGCGTCGGTGTCATGCTGACACCAGGCAGTCGCGTATCCACCATCAGGATCGAGATCCCCTTGTGCCGCGCGGCATCGGGATCGGTGCGGACGGCCAGCCAGATGTAGTCCGCGTGGTCGGCGAGGCTGGTGAAGACTTTCTGACCGTTCACCACGTAGTGATCGCCCTCGCGCCTGGCGGTCGTCTTGAGCGCCGCCAGGTCGGTGCCCGCCTGGGGTTCGGTGTAGCCGATGGAGAAGTGCAGATCACCCCGAAGGATCCGGGGCAGCATCGCCTGGCGTTGCGCGTCGGTGCCGTACTTCATCAGCGTCGGGCCGACGGTGTTCAACGTCAGCAGTGGGATGGGGAAGCCCGCGCGCTGCACCTCGTCGAAGAAGATGAACTGCTCGATCGCCGGGCGGCCCTGACCGCCGTACTCCTTGGGCCAGCCAATGCCGAGCCACCCGTCGGCGCCCATTTGCTTGAGGGCCTTGCTGTAGAGCGGACCACCGCTCTCGGTGAGCGCCACCTCAGCCTGAAGCTCTGGTGTCATCAGCCGCCCGAAGTAGCTGCGGAGCTCGGCCTGCAGCTGCTTTTGTTCGGGCGTGTAGTCAAGATACATGCTGCCTCCCGGAAGGGGTCGAGTAGGTCTCCCAGTGCCCACCCAGTAGAACATGTTCTACACCGAAGGGACTGGCCGCGACAAGCGGCCGTGCCATGCTTCGCGCATTGCTTTCGGCGCCAGTCTGGTGCTCACGTCGCCGAGCGCCGCTTTTGCGCGCTGCTCCACCCGGGGCGAAGGCCCATCCAAGGCAAAACAAGGCGCTTTGTGCCCTGGAACGTCGTGTTGGACGGCGTCTGAAGCAGGCTGAAGGCGCGTTCGAAGCGCGCCTCACCCCCAAAACTACGGGTGTGGACATCAGGTCGGACCGGCGCCGACTCTGAAACGCGTTCTAACGATCGGCTCGGGGCGAGTCGGCGCTGCAACGAAGGGTGCGCTGCAACGAAGGATGCGCTGCAACGAAAGGTGCGCTCCTGCGCTTGCGGCTCAAGGTCTCAGGACGATGCGCCCATGGAGGTTCCCCTCCAGCAACCGACGCTGTGCGGCATCAGCCTCGCCCAGGGGTCGCTCTTCGTGGATCACCGCCTGCAGTGGGTCCTGGCGGTGTAGCTCCAGCAGGGCTGCCATGTCGGCTGGCGTGGCGCCGCTCGACCCATGAATGCTCAGCCCAGTGGTGATGATGTAGCCGAGGTTCAGCTCGGCGCGCTTGCCCACGACGTTGCCAATGCTCACGAGGCGGCCGCCCACGCTCAGGCTGCGCAGCGCTGCGTTGAAGGTCGGCTCCCCCACGCAGTCCAGGGCGACCTCCACCCGCTGCCCGAGCTGACGGTGGAAGTCTCCACCGGGGCTCACCAGCACCTCGTCGGCTCCAAGCGACTTGCAGTATGCGATGTGGTCCGCGTGCCGCACCACCGCGACCACGCCTGCCCCAAGTCGCTTCGCGATTTGAATGGCCGCAGCGCCCACGCCGCCATTTGCGCCGGTGATCAGCGCGCGCTGCCCGGATTTCAGCTGTCCCCAGCGCACCAGGCCGCGATACGCCGTGCCGTAGGTGCAGTGCAGGATCGCGGCCATTGCCGCCGGGATCCCTTCGGGCATGGCGTAGAAGCAGCGCTCTGGAGCGAGGATGTGGCTCGAGTACCCACCGTCTACCAGGAGCCCGAGCACGCTGGCCGCGTAGGGGCAGAGTGAGGTGTCGCCCGCCAGGCAACTGGGGCACGTGCCACAGGAGTCGCGGTGCATGCTGGCGACGCGGTCGCCCACCTTCCAGCTCGTGACGTCGCTGCCCACGGCGGCCACTCGCCCCACGGCTTCGTGACCCGGGGTCACCGGTAGCTGAATGAACGCGAAGCGCCCGCTGCGATCGATGGTGTCGCGGTGCTCGAGGTTCAGCAGGTTGCGCAGCTTGTGGCCGAGATGATCCTCGTGCCCGTCGAGGCTGCCGTCCGAATAGAACACGCGCCAGACTTCCTCGACCACGTCGA
>JAUILJ010000488.1 GCA_030433055.1 Polyangia bacterium | reverse complement strand
TACGTACGGGAGTTCCCCGTACCAGCCAGGTGCGGGTCACTCCGCGGCCCAGCGTCGTGGGGTACTCCGCGTTCTGCTCCACGGAGAGGCTCACCCCGCGCCCGAGCTCCTTGCTGAGCGTGCTCTCGAACTCCTGGTAGAGGTGCGCCAGGCTCTCCTGTGTCACCTGCCACTCGCTCAGCCCCACGTGCATCGAGCCCACTCCGGTCTGTGCGTCGAGGGATAGCTCGTCACCGTCGAGCTTGTAGGTGTAGCCCGGGGGCAGAGGCAGGCTGATGCCCAGGCGCGGGTTGACGTACACGTTCTCGGAGACGTACGGCGCGTGCACTCGAGGTTCCGCAGGGATAGGAGTGAGCGCGACGGCGCCGATGGGCTGGGCCGCCGGAGGCGCGCTGAAGGTCAGCTGCAGGCTCGCGTTGGCGACGCTCTCCCGCTCGCCGGGCGTCATCCCGCGGACCATCGCGACGCTGTTGCCGTTGCGCCGTACGATCTCGCCCGCACCAACGCCCGAGGCCAGGGAGCCACCGGGCTTGGTCGCCCAGCACTGAGCCAGCGAGCGCGCGGCGAGCTCGAACTCCTCGGCGTCCTGGGGGGTGTCCCACACGCTGAGCCAGACCAGCGCGAGGCCCTGGCGCTCGATCAGCATGAACTGATCGCCGCCCCAACCTGCAGCTGCTCGCGTGGCGATGCCCTTGTCCATGCAGTTCTCCAGGATCACCCGCGTCTGCAGCTCTCCCATGCGCCCGCTCAGCCCGAGCTGCCAGCCTTGAGGGACCCCTGGGAACGCGACGGGTATCGCCTGCTCGCCTTGCACGTACTTTTCAGGGTGCAGCACCTGTTCGGTGGTGCTGGGGGGAGCCGAATACACCCGATTGACCAGCGGGACACCGCCGTGAGGAACGTGAGCCCCTGAGTGTAGGGGAAGATCATGCGCTCTCGCATCAAGCCGGGTGACCGCATCAGGGCTACAGAGTCCGCGGTGCCTTCGGCGGCGCGCTCGGTGTCTCGGCGGTTCACCGCCTTTCCAGACTCGACCAACGCGCGGTTCAAGTTGATGTGATTCAGATCCGCGAGGTAAGCGACCATGGTCAACATGGCGTCGCCTTCGATGAGCGCCATCGATGCGAGGCGCTGGTCGAGGTCACTCATGTCCTCGACCTTGGGGATCGGGAAGTGCTGGTGCTGGAGCGAGTGGCCCAGCTCATGGGCTACGATCCCCTTCACGTCTTCCGCGGTTTGCTTCAGGGCGCCGGCGTTCTTGCGCACGTGTACGCTGTGCGTGTCCGGGTCGTAGAACGCGATCACCTGTTCATGCATTACCTGCCGAGGCGAGGTGCCCTTGGCCTCCGAGGGCAGCTCGAAGCCGAACGCGGAGTAGACGCTGCGGTAGTCCGAGGCTGTCGGACGCGCGGCTCCGCCGGACTCCAGGTCTCGGATGAAGGCCTGTTCGTCCTGGAAGATCAGCTGGGTGGGGCGTGTCTCTGGCAAGCCGCGCAGCTCCGCGACCCGGCGCACGACGCCAGCGGGGTCGCGCTGCAAGTCAGCGATTGGATCCGGCGCTTCTGCGCCACGCACGTGGCAGCCAGCACCGAAGCTCAGCATACCGAGCAAGAACACAAAGGAAGGGCGAGCTGCCGAGGTGAGGGGAGTCGACATGATCGGTTTCAGCCTTCACCAAGCGGGCCGCGGCCGCAAGCATCGGAATTTAGATCCGCACGGCTTCGGCCGTGACGTCGATGCGTCGAGTCGTGTTCGTGGCCCTGGTGCAGGTCGGTTCAGCCCTGGTCGAGCTTCTTGGCCATCGCTTCGCCGAGCTCTTGGGCACGATGAGTCGCGGCGTCCACGGCGTCAATCAGGGTGCGCCGCAGCCCGCCGCTCTCCAGCGTGTGCAGTCCTGCGATGGCGGTGCCGCCGGGGCTCGTCACCATGTCCTTGAGCCGGCCTGGATGCTCTCCGGTCTCCAGCTGAAGCTTGGCTGAGCCGTACACCGTCTGCGCCGCGAGCAAGAGCGCGGTCTCTCGGTGCAGGCCCACCTTCACGCCGCCGTCGGCCAGCGCTTCGATGATCAACATGATGTACGCCGGGCCACTGCCCGATAGGCCGGTCACGGCGTCGAGCAGCGCCTCGTCGAGCACGACGGTGCGGCCGACGGCGTCGAACAGGTGCTTCGCGAGCCCCATGTCGTGATCCGTCGCGTGGCTCCCGGGCGCGATCGCGGTTGCGCCAGCCAGGGCGATGGCGGCGGTGTTGGGCATGGCGCGCACTACGCGCGTACCGGCGGGGAGCCGGCGCTCGAAGGCCGCGATCGGCACCCCCGCTGCGATCGACACCGCGAGCGTCTCCGGGCCGAACGCAGGCGACGTCTCCTTCACCACGCGATCGATCACCTGGGGCTTGACCGCGAAGACCAAGATCGTGGCCCAGTTGACCAGGTCGAGGTTGTCCTTGGTGGTCTCGATCCCGTGCTGCTTCTTCAGGCGCTCGAGGCGGTCGTCGCTGATGTCGCTGGCGCGCACCTGCGCCGGAGTCACCAGGCCGGAAGCTAGGATGCCGCGGATCAAAGCGCTGGACATGTTGCCGGCGCCGAGGAAGCCAATTTTTTCGTTCTCCATGGGCGGGTCGCAGTGTACGTGCAGAAGCGCCTGGGTCACGCCCGAAGCGCTGACCAGGCTCCTCGGGCCCGGTTCACAGCAGGCCGAGGTCGCAGAAGTGCTCGCGAAGCTCGAACGCCGTGGTCGCGCGACGCACGCTGGGGACGGAAGTGGGCAGCCGCGGATCCGACGCGGGGTCTTCGCGCACCGGCTCGAATCCACGACCGTCGCTCAGCGGGGCCGACTCGAAGCCGGCGCTGTTGAACCAGATGGCGTCGGCGCCCACTCCCAGCGCACCTCGAATATCGGCCTCGAAGGAGTCGCCGATGTGCAGCAGCTCCCGAGCCTCCACTCCCAGCGCTTCCGCCGTGAGGTGGAAGATCCGAGGATCGGGCTTCTCGCAGCCCACCACGCCGGAGTCGGTGATGGTGTCGAACGCATCGCCCTGCCCCAGCTCGTCGATCAGCACCCTCAATTTCCCTTCGGAATTACTCAAGATGCCTACCGGGATGCGGTGCTCTCGCAGCTCGCGCGCTAGCTCGAACATGCCCTTCACCGGGCGGCGCCACAGGTTCTTGAGCGGCTGCTGGCTCCACAGCCACTCCGTGAGCTCCAGCGCCAGGTCACCGCTCCCGTCGACGCCGCGCATGCCCGCCCGAGGTTGGGGGTGAGGCGCGACCTCCGCCGCGCCCAGCAGGCACCGCATGAAGCGCTTCCAAGCTCGCTCTCCGCTGGCTCCGGCGCCCAGAGCTGCGGCGTACTCACCCCAGGCCCGGCCCGTGCTGGCCTCCAGCCGCGCCACTCCGACGTCAGCTCCCCGCTCGGCGAGCCGCGTCGCCAGGAACGCAGTGTCCAGCTCCACCAACGTCTGCCCCGCATCGAACGTTACCGCGTGGATATTCTTGCTGTTGCTCACACTGCTCCCTCATCTCCGCCGTCAGCCAAATAGGCCCTTGAGCTTTTCCATGAAGCTCCGTTGCTGGGGCTGCAGATTTTCTCCAAGCTCCTGTCCAAGCTCGACCAGGAGCTCCCGCGCCCTCGAGCTCAGCTCCACGGGCACCTCGACGAAGACTTCGATCAGCTGGTCGCCCTTGCCTGCGCGGAGTCGGTGATTGATACCTTGCCCTCGCAGCCTCAGCACGCTGCCCGACTGGGTCGTCGGAGGAACTCGCACCTTGGCCTTGCCCGCCAGGGTGGGGACTGTGATCTCGCCTCCCAGCGCTGCCTGCACGTAGCTGATCGGTACACGGCAGCGCACGTCGTCACCGTCGCGCTCGAACAGATCGTGAGGCAGCACGACGACCTGGATCTCCAGGTCCGTGTAGGTGCCTCCAGGTTTGATGCGGTTGCCTTCCCCTTCGACGACGCGGGCGGTGCCGTGCTCGATTCCCGCAGGCAAACTCACTTCGAGGGTTCGCGTTTGCTTGGTCAGCCCTTTGCCGCGGCAGCTGACGCACGGGGTTTGGGCCATTTTCCCTCGCCCAAAACAAGCGGGACAGGGGCGATCGAGGGGAATGGGAATGAGCCCCTGGGAGCTCCTGACCTTGCCGCGGCCACCGCAGTTGCGGCAGCTGGTCATCGGCGTGCCCGGTGCGGCACCGCTGCTCCCGCACGTCTTGCAGTGCTCGAGTCGGGCGTAGCGGATCTCTCGGGTGGTCCCGAGGGCGGCCTCCTCGAAGCTGAGCTCCAGGCGGTACTCCACCTTCTTGCGGTCTGGGTTCTTGATACCGAAGGCGCTCAGGATGTCTCCCATCACGCCGTCGACGTTGCTCAGATCGACAAAATCTTCGATGCCCCCGGTCGCGCTCACTCCGCCGCGTTCGAATGGATCCGTGCCGAAGCGGTCAAAGTTCTTGCGGTGCCCTGGGTCGGAGAGGATCTGGTAGGCGCGGTTGACCTCGGCGAAGCGGGCCTGCGCGGTGGGATCGCCCTGGTTGCGATCCGGGTGGTGCTTGATGGCGGCACGGCGGAATGCGGCCTTGATTTCCTCTTGGGTCGCGTCGCGACGCACGCCGAGCAGCTCGTACGGATCCCGCACGACCCCTCACATAGCACACCGGAGGTGGCGGAATGCTGATGCCGCCAACCCAGGGCAAAGCTCGCGAGCACTTAGCGAAAGCGCCAGGCGGCGCGGAGGGCATAGTCAGTGTGGAAACCCAAGGCGCAAGCCGATTGCACAGGGCGGGGCCTAGAACTACCCTGCGCGGAGCATGCCCGAGTCTGAGGACGACGATGAACGGCGTCGCGCCCGGCGCGCTCCCATCGAGCTGAAGGTCGAGTACAAGCGCCTGAACACGTTCTTCGCCGACTACACGAAGAACATCTCGCGTGGTGGGACGTTCATTGGGACCCAGCGCCCGTTGGCGGTGAACACCGAGTTCGTGTTCGCGCTCACGGTGCCCAACCTCAAGGAACCTCTGAAGCTGCGGGGCAAGGTGATCTGGGTGGTGCCCGTCGAGGAGGCCACCAAGGGCAACCCCGCCGGGATGGGCATCGAGTTTCAGTACACGGGGGACGCGGAGCGCGCGGAGAAGGAGACCGTGGTGGAGCGGCTGCTCGCCGACCAGCTGGGTGAGCACCTCGCGACGAAGCTGCTGGGGCGGAAGCCTCGAGAGTAGACGCGCGACTGCTCCGAGTATGCCCGCGGGCTGATCAGCGCCGCCGCTCTTCGAGCCGAGGAGCGAGGTTGAGCGTGCGATTCAGCCGCACCAGGGACTCGAACACCTTCAGGCGCCAGGCCACATCGAAGCTCGACTCGGTCAGCCCAGAGAGCATCGACGTCACCGCCTGGCGTAGCTGCAAACGCTCGGTAGGAGCCAGCATCAGCTCCACGAACTCTGGGGTGTAGAAGCCGGAGACGAAGCCGCGGTAGCGGGCGATGAGCGGGGCGAGCCACGCGTGGTACGCGCCCAGGTCCTTGCGGCGAATGGCGCCTTCCCGGCGCTGTAGCGCCCGGCTCCCGATTGATGCCGCGCGGAAACCACTGAGCGCCGCCAGGTGCACGCCGGTGGAGAACACCGGGTCGATGAAGGCCGCCGCGTCGCCGACGAGCAGCCAGCCATCGCCCGCCAGCTCGCGGCATGCGTATGAGTAGTCAGACGCGCCGCGCACCGGCGCCACCCGCTCAGCGCCGCTGAAGCGCTGGCTGAGGTACGTGGAGGCTGCGAGCTGGCGCTCGAAGTACGCTTCACCTGGGCGCTCCCCCTGCAGGCTGTGCTTCGGGGCGACGAGGCCCAGGCTGGTGCGCCCGCCAGCCAGCGGGATCACCCACCACCAGCCGCTGGGCGCCAAGACGATGCTGATATCTCCCTCGGCCTGGCCCTCGCCCCGCGCGGCTCCAGTGTAGTGGGAGTAGAGCGCGAAGTTCCTGAGCGAGGCGTCCATCTCCCTCAGCCCCCGCTCGCGCCCGAGCATCGAGCTCTGCCCGCTGGCGTCAATTAATAACCTTGCGGAAAAATTGCGCGCCGCTCCAGCGCAGGCCGCCTCCACACGGGCGCCGCGCTCGTCGAAGCTGACGTCGAGCACCTTGGTGTCGCGGCGCACATCGACTCCGAGAGACTCCGCGTGCTCGAGCAGCAGCTGATCGAACTCGGCTCGATCGACTTCGAACGCGCTGCTGCGGCCCTCGAGTAAGCCGCCTGAGAACGGATAGCGCCGGCGAATGCTGCCGTCTCCGCTCACGAACTCGGCGGCGTACTTGGGGAGGAAGCCTCGAGCCTCGATCTTCTGGGTGACTCCGATCTCGTCGAAGACGTCGAAGGTGCCGGGGAGCAGCGACTCACCGATGTGAAAGCGTGGAAAGTGGTC